>DATDVC010000027.1:0-2549 GCA_036517695.1 Minisyncoccota bacterium | reverse complement strand
GCGAGGATTGAAATAAAGGAAGAGGAAACGGCAAAATTGGCGGGAGAAATTGAGGCCATACTTGAATATGTGGGCCAGGTAAAGTCTGTTGCCGGTGACATGAAAGAGGGGGTGGAGTTTGGCCCCGTGCGAAACGTGATGAGAGAAGATGTCCCAAATCCGATCGGGCCGGGAGCATTTTCAAAAGAACTCATTGCTGAATTCCCAGATAAGGAAGGGGATTATTTGAAAGTAAGAAAGATTCTTTGATACGAAAATCATGCGAAATATGACGAAAAACTACGAAAATTTAACGATCAAAGAAGCCAGAAAATTGCTTGATAGCAAAGAAATTTCTGCAAAGGAGTTGGCTGAAGTGCACCTAAAAAATATAGAAGATAAAAACAAAGAACTGAACGCTTATTTAGAAGTTTATGATGATGTCTTGAAGCAGGCGGGAGAAGCGCAGAAAAAAATTGATAAAGGAGAAGCAAAAGATTTGACCGGAATCCCGCTTGCCATCAAAGACAACATTTTAATAAAAGGAAAAACCGCAAGCTCCGCTTCAAAGATACTTGAAAATTACCGCGCGACTTATAATGCTACCGCTATTCAAAAATTGATAGATCAAAGTGCCGTTTTTATCGGTCGGACCAATATGGACGAATTTGCTTGTGGTGGTTCGACCGAAAACTCTGCTTTCGGGGTGACCAAAAATCCTCACGACACCTCTCGTGTGGCAGGCGGTTCGAGCGGTGGTTCTGCGGCGGCTGTAGCGGCGGACTTGGCTCTTGGTAGCTTAGGTTCTGACACCGGTGGTTCTGTTCGAGAGCCCGCGAGCTTTTGTGGCGTGGTCGGACTCAAGCCGACTTATGGCTCTGTTTCGCGTTACGGTCTTATGGCTATGGGTTCTTCTCTTGATGTTATCGGGCCGATCGCAAAAACAGTAAGTGACACAAAAATAATATTCAACACAATAAAAGGGAAAGATAAAATGGACAGCACGAGTAGAGAAATTGAAAATTCTAAATTGAAAATTGAAAATTTTAGAATAGGAGTTCCGTATCATATTTTGGAACAGGAGGGAATAAGCAAAGAAGTGAAAGAAAATTTCGATAAAAGTATCAAAAAACTGAAAGATTTGAATTTTGAGATTGTGGATTTGAAGTTGCCAAATATAGATAAATCACTCGCTGTCTATTACATAATTATGCCGGCAGAAGTTTCTTCCAACATGGCTCGTTATGATGGTATCAAATATGGGCTATCTGTAGTTGGCGATCCGCCAGCCGGCGGATTGCTTGATGTATACAAAAAAACAAGGGGAAGTCCGCCGACTGGCGGATTCGGGCCCGAAGTCAGAAGAAGGATTATTTTGGGTACCTACGTCTTATCTCATGGCTATTACGATGCTTATTACGGCAAAGCGATGATTGCAAGACGCGTCATAAGAGAAGAATTCAAAAAAGCATTTGAAAATGTGGATGCGATCTTGACTCCAACGACCCCAACTCCAGCTTGGAAAATCGGAGAGAAAACTTCTCCATTGGAAGAATATTTGGCAGATATTTTTACGGTAACTGCCAACATTGTCGGTATCCCTGCCATATCTTTGCCTTCCGGATTTACAAATTCGCCAGCTGGCGAAGATGGAAAAAAGTTGCCTCTCGGCGTACAATTGATGGCAAATCATGGAGAAGAAAATATTTTATTTGAGATAGGTAAAAAATTTTTAGGCGAGTAACATGCCTCCAAAAGAAAAAGATAAAAAAGAAAAACCAGCCGGTTGGGATCTGGATCCGATAGAATCTGGGCTTATTCTGCTTCTGCTTTTGGCTGTTTTTGGCAGTATTGGACCGATGGCATGGAACTACTTTTCTTCCGGAGAAGTCAGCTTTTATGGCGTCAAGCTTTCTTCTTTTGTTCAATTTTTCAAATCCAACATCCAAATCTTTAAAATGCTCGGCTATTTATTCGCTGGGGCTGGAGCTATTGGCGCCATCATTTTTAATAAAAAGGGAGATGTCATTTGGAGAGAAACAAAAGCCCGGCATTATCTGGAAGAAACATTGGCTGTTTCTAATGCGGAAGAAGAAACCCTAGATCCGGTAGTGGAAAGATGGAAAAAAGTTTTGGAGCACGCATCTTCGGAAAATCCTTCGGATTGGCGCATAGCTGTTATAGAAGCCGACATCATTCTTGATGACCTTCTCTCTGTTTTAAACCTGCCCGGTAGTACCATTGGCGACAAATTGAAAGCCGTCGAGCCTTCCGACTTTCTAACTCTCGACAAAGCCTGGGAGGCGCACAAGGCGCGCAACATGATAGCTCATCAGGGTAGCAACTTCCTGATAAATCAACGCGAAATACATCGCATCATTTCTTTATACGAAGCGGTTTTCAGAGAGTTTAAGATGATCTAATTTAAACGGGTTGCGGGGCTTGGACTTGCACCAAGATCTCCTGGTTATGAGCCAGATGAATTACTTTACTCTACCCCGCAGATAATTGTCCTCCCCATTATATTAGATTTTTGTTTTTATGCAAGAATATGATAAAGTCATTGAAAA
>DATDVC010000026.1:0-8934 GCA_036517695.1 Minisyncoccota bacterium | reverse complement strand
AAAAACAGGATAAATTTAGGTGATGAAAAATTGCGTATATTGCACATTGCCGGAAATTAGGGAGAGACAAATCGTTGAAAATGATCTGGCTTGGGCATTTTTGACAAATATTCCCATTACTCCTGGTCATACCCTCGTGGTGCCAAAGAGGTGTGTGGCTAAGTATGAGGATCTGACAAAGGAGGAGAGGGAAGCGATTGAAGAGTTACGGGTTAAAATGGTCAATGCCCTGACTAAACTTTATGGGGCAGAAGGATTTAACATTGCCTGGAATGTGAATAAAATTGCCGGGCAGTCGGTGCCACATTTTCATCTGCACATTGTGCCGAGAAAGGAAGGCGATGAGGGGATTTATGAATATGAGCCAAGAAAATTTTTATATCGTCCGGGAAGCAGAGAGACTACTCCAGAGGCGGAACTAAAGGCAGTTTCCGAAGAAATTAAAAAAGCGATTGAATAATATGGCAGAGGAAGTTGAAACAAAAGTTTTGGATATTGATGTGGAGGAAACAAAGAAGAAACTTCTGGATTTAGGCGCGGAGAAAATCGCCGAAGACAGAATTGTGGTTGACTGGTTTGATTTTCCAAACAGGAAAGAGGGGGAAGAAAATTGGTTTTTGCGGATCCGGACTTATTCAAACGGCAAGAAAGAGGTGACATGGAAAGCAAGGTCTGAAATAACGGGCACGACCAGAAGACACAAAGAAATAAATTTTGAATTGGAAGAGCCAGAAAAGTTGGCTGACCTGTTTCAAGAAATCGGCTTGCAAAATTATGCGCATCAAGAGAAAGACCGCATATCTTTTGCCTATAAGGACTGGCGGTTTGATATTGATCAGTATCCCAAATGCCCGGCTTTTGTGGAGATTGAAGGTAAAAGCGAAGAACATGTCAAAGAAGCCATGAAGCTTTTGGGTCTAGAAAACAATAAAACTTGGGCTGACGGAGAGAGAAAACTGATCCAAAATATCTTTGGGGTTAATTGGTATGATATGAAATTCTGATTTATTTTTATACAAAATTTCACGGTCGTGAAAAAGTGTATAACGTACTTTGATTGTCCTAAAATTAACGGCCGTTAAAAAGTGGTCAATTGGATACAGAGTTTCTTTTTTCCCACTTTTTGATTAGACTGGTTTAATGAAAGTTTTCATAACAACATCATTTGGTGATACAAGAGAGAATGTGGAGCACTTGTGTTCTTTGGTAAAAAACGCTGGGTTTGAAGATTTTTGTTTTATAAGGGATGTAGAAAATTATCAGAAAGTTTTTGATAATCCAAAAGATTTGATGGCAAGGTCTTTAGAAGAAATAAAAAAGTGCGACGCCCTCCTTATAGATATGACGGATAAGCCAACGGGCAGAGCTTTTGAAGCGGGCATGGCATATGCTTTGGGTAAGAAAATTATTGTAGTAATGAAGCGGGGAACAGAAATCAAAGAAACTACACAAGGAATAGCTAATGTCATAATTGAGTATAAAAATATCGAAGAAGTAACTGAGAAGTTGATTAAATGTAATTTAAAATGAAAAACAAGAGAACAGTCGAAAAAATCCATCATTTTAATTGCGACAAATGCAAAAAGTGGTGGAGCGTCGCTGATGCACCAGTGAAAAAGAAAAAGTGGTTTTGTACTTGGTGTGGTATTCTAAATGAGTACAAAAAATGATTGAACAATTGGTGCAATTTTTGCAAAATCACATTTTGCCTCTTGGTGCCATGGGAGTTTTTTTGGCATCTGTGGCGGAAGAGGTGATAGCGCCCATACCTTCGGCTCTGATAATGACCATGTCCGGCTTTCTTTTGGTTTCCGGGCCTCTTTCTGTGAATTCCATTTCCGCGCTGGTTTTTAAGGTTGCTATCCCTGCGGCTTTGGGTGTTACAATTGGTTCTTATTTTGTTTATGCCATAGCTCGTTTTGGTGGAAAACCGATCATAGAAAAGTGGGGAAAGTATCTGGGGCTTTATTGGGGCGACGTCGAAAAGCTTCAGGCAAAAATGTCGGGGAGCAGAAAGGACGAGTTTTTAATAGCTTCGGCTCGGGTGCTACCTGTTTTTCCGAGCGTTGTCATCTCGGCTTTTTGCGGGATTATGGAAATGCCATTGATGAAATACTTCACCATCTCTTTCATTGGCGTATTTTTTCGAGGCATTATTTTGGGAATTTTGGGCTGGCAGGCCGCGGGAGTTTATCAGAAGTATGCCGAGATCGTTTCTTCTATTGAAAAAGGCATTCTTTTATCCACCATTTTAATAATTGTAATTTTTGTTGTGATAAAATATAAGGGCAGGCAAAAAACATAATGCCCCAAAAAACAATACAATTATCATTCTTCATAGGTTTGACGCTATGCCTTTTTCTCCTGTCGTTTTTTATTTTTAAACCCTACTTGGGAGTGCTTTTTCTTTCGGGGGTTTTGTCTGTAGTTTTTTACCCATTGCATGGTAAGTTTGTAAATAAGTTGGCGGGTAGGCAGAGTTTGGCGGCAGCTTTGACTTTGGGGGTTATTGTCGTCTCCATCATAATACCGGCTATATTTATATCCACAAGCGTATTTTCTGAAGCGGTCGGTGTTTACAATGCGATAACTTTAGGCAACGAGGCAGAAAAAGCTTTGGTTTATGCCAACACCACTCTCTCAAGTTTTGGCCAAGATTTTCTTGGAGACCCCTCTTTCGGCGTAAATGTCGAAAATTATTTCAAAGATATTCTCGATTGGGTTATAAGCCACTTCGATTCTGTTTTTGCCGCTGTGTTCAATGGATTGTTTGGGTTTTTGCTGATGCTCATTTCTATCTACTATATGCTTCGCAACGCTGTATACATAAGAGAGCATATTGTCGCTTGGAGCCCGTTGCCTGACAGATACGATGAAGAAATACTTTCTGTGTTAAAAGGTTCTATCGATGCGGTCATAACCGGAAGATTTTTTGTCTCAATCATTCAGGGGTTGTTGATAGGGATGGGGTTTTGGGTTTTCGGTGTGGCAAATCCGGTACTTTGGGGATTTGTTGGCGCCATTGCTTCTCTCGTGCCCACCATAGGGACGGCGGTGGTTACCCTGCCGGCTATTGCGTTTTTGTTTTTGAACGGGCACACGGGCACCGGAATAGGGCTTTTGGTTTGGTCGGCTATTATTGTGGGCTTGGTCGACAATGTTCTTTCTGTTGTGATTTTAAACAGAAAGATAAAAATCAATCCGCTAATAATACTTTTTTCAATACTTGGAGGCGTGGAATTTTTTGGCGCGGTTGGCATTTTGGCCGGGCCTGTTTTGGTCAGCGCCTTTCTTTCTTTGATGAAGATTTATCCTTTTATTATGGCTTACAGAAAAGAAACTTTAACTGATTGATAAAATGGCAACATTACCCAGCGTTCTGATGTTTGGATGGGAGTTCCCGCCTTTCAACAGCGGTGGGCTTGGCGTTGCTTGCGAGGGTCTGTCAAAGGCCCTTTCTGCTTCCGGAGTTCCTCTTACATTTGTTTTGCCGTTGAAGATCCCAATATCCGCTTCTTGGTGCAGATTTGTTTTTGCGAATGAGACTGATGCCGTTATGACAAAAGAGCAGATCTCAAAACTTTTTGCAGGATATCAAAGCCATGCCGTGGAGTCGGTTTGTCTTGATGAATACGGTATACCGTCCAGGGTATCGGCCTCTATTTCCGGGTCTTTGGTCCAAAGGGTAAAAGCTTATGCAGAAAAAGCTCCCGGCATCGCAAAAAAACATGATCACTCGATTATTCACGCTCACGATTGGCTTACGTATCCCGCTGGTATCGCGGCAAAAGAAACAACCAAAAGACCGCTCGTCGCCCACATTCACGCGACCGAGTTTGATAGAAGTGGCAGTGACAACGTAAACAAGGAAATTTTTAATATAGAAAGGGAGGGTTTTAGGAAAGCTGATATGGTGGTTGCCGTCTCGGGTCGCACAAGAGATAAGGTAATACAAAAATACGGCATAAGCCCCGACAAGGTAAAAGTTGTTCACAATGGCGTAGAGTTTCCGGAAGGAAATCCCGATTTGCCCAAAGATCTTGAAGTGCTAAAGAGATATGGCAATTCTATCGTCCTTTTTGCCGGGCGCATTACTCTACAGAAAGGTCCTGATTATTTTGTTGCTCTCGCGGAAAAAGTTTTGCAATTTGAGCCCAAAACTTTTTTCGTGGTTTCTGGTAGTGGCGATATGGAGGGGGAAATGATAAGAGAGGTAGCGAAACGTGGTCTTACCCAAAATTTTATTTTCTGCGGATTTCTGCGAGGGGCAGAGTTGCAAAAAGTTTTTCGCGCCGCGGATTTGTTTGTGATGCCTAGCGTTTCCGAACCTTTCGGTATCGTTCCCCTTGAAGCGATGCTCTCCGACGCGCCCGTCCTTATTTCCAAGGAGTCAGGTGTCAGCGAAATTTTGTCGACAGCTCTCAAGTCTCATTTTTGGGATATTGACGATATGACTGATAAGGTAGTGGCTATTTTGAGAAGCAAAAAACTCAAAAGCCATTTGCAGATAAACGGCAAGCGCGAGGCCAAGACGATCCATTGGGGCAATGCCGCAAGATCTCTTATAAACATTTACAACGATCTAGCTCCTTATCTTGAGCCGACTCTAAAGATCGCTTAAATTTTTGGATACACACACTTTTTGCGAGTCTGCCCAAAAACATTTGTGCTAAAATGTTTGGGTGCCATCTGTTTGTTTTTATTTCCAAGTTCACCAGCCCTTGCGGGTGCGCAAGTATCGCGTGTTTGACGTTGGGCAAAACAGCTCCTATTTCAACGACGAAAGCGGCACGAGCTTAGACAACAAAGCCATAGTGGAAAAAGTGTCTCGCAAATGCTATTTGCCGGCCAACGCCACTCTTCTGGAAAACATAAAAAGGAATCCCGATTTCAAAGCAAGTTTTTCTATATCCGGCATTGCTCTGGAGCAGTTTGAAAAATTCAAACCCGAAGTTATCGATTCTTTCAAGGCACTTGTCGACACCGGCAACGTGGAAATTCTTTCCGAAACCTACTATCACTCTCTTTCCTCGATATATTCTCCAGAAGAATTTGAATCTCAAGTCAAACTTCACCGCAGGAAAGTGCGCGACTTGTTTGGGGTAAGCCCTTCTGTTTTTCGGAATACCGAGCTTATATACTCAAATGAAATAGCGAAGATGGCCGAGGCGATGGGCTACAAAGGCATCTTGGCCGAAGGCGCGGACCATGTTTTGGGCTGGCGAAGTCCCACCTTTTTGTATCGACCGGTGGGTACCGAAAATATAAAACTTCTTTTAAAGCATTATCGGCTTTCGGATGACATCGCTTTTCGTTTTAGTCAAAAGAGTTGGGAAGGTTGGCCACTCACGGCGCCAAAGTTTGCCGACTGGGTGGCTTCTCACAACGGCAACGGCCACACCATCAATCTTTTTATGGACTATGAGACATTCGGCGAGCATCAATGGGAAGACACTGGCATTTTCGAATTTTTGCGTCATCTGCCGGAAGAAATTTTGAAAAATCCGGACAATGATTTTATTACCCCAAGCGAAGCAGTCGATCGATATGAAGCAGTATCCGAGTTGGACATCCCTTATCATATCTCTTGGGCTGACACCGAGCGCGATCTGTCCGCCTGGCTTTCAAATGATCTGCAAAAAGAGTCTCTTGACGCTATCTACGAACTTGGCAAAGAAATTGTATATTTGGATGACCCCATACTTCTTGAAGATTGGCGTCGTCTCCAGACTAGCGACCATTTCTACTACATGTGCACCAAGTATTTCAACGATGGCGACGTTCACAAATATTTTTCACCTTACGAATCTCCTTACGAGGCCTTTATCGCTTACATGAATGTTTTGCAGGATATGCGTCTGCGACTTGAAGAGGCAAAAAAACGCGAATCTTACGGTGTTTCTCTGCGCAGAGTAAAACCGTTAAAATTTAGCGAGGTTTGATCATTTGAATATAAAAAGATTTAGCGCCGTACCCAATTGTACGGCGCTTTGCAAGGAGACGCGGGGAGTCAGGCGGTGCAGTCAGTGAGATGTCGGTGTCAGTTGGCTGGTCATCAAGAGATCCTTCATCTTTTTGACCAGTATGGCGATATCCGAATCATTCTTCTCGTTCATTAAAATGTGTGCCCGGTTTACGCATTCAATACCGCCGTTGCAAATCCTCCAATATACAGCCTCCACCTTAATTGGTCTATCGATCGCTTTGGAAGTTACAAAGAAGAGCTTTCTTTTGTTACCAACCAAACCGACTATGCCTGCTTCGCGCGCTTGTCGCTTGATTTCCTCCTTTGTTTTGAGGAGGTTTTTGTCCTGATCATTCGAGACCAGGAAGTGAACTCCCATCGGAGCTTTCCCCACATCAAGCACCATTTGTAAAATAATCCGAGATTCTTGCCGCTGCGCCTGTTGGGCGCCAACGACGGAAACAAACAGCGCTACAACTATCAAAAGGCGCATTGGCCCTCCTTATACACTCTGTTTCTATTGTTACACTCTCTCCAAAAAAGTCAAGGATTTTTGGGGAAGTGGGTGGAAGAGCATTCTTTGTATCTAAAGCAATCAATGAGGTGGTCGTTGACCATGCCGACCGCTTGCATGTGAGCGTAGACTACAGTTGGACCCAAGAATTTAAAACCCCTCTTTTTTAAGTCTTTGGCAAACACTTCGGCTTCTTTGGTTACTGCTGGTATATCTTTGAGAGTTTTTCTTCTGCCTAAGATCGGTTTGTTTTTGACGAAACTCCACATGTATTTGGCGAAAGCGCCAAACTCTTTTTGGATTTCTATAAATCTTCTCGCGTTATTTACCGCAGCTTCTATTTTTAACTTGTTTCTGATGATGCCTGCATTTTTTAAGAGCGAGTTAATTTTTTTCTTGTCAAACTTTGCCACCTTTTTATAATCAAATTTGGCAAAAGCTTTTCTAAAATTTTCTCTCTTGTGCAAAATGGTTCGCCAAGAAAGCCCGGCTTGCATACTCTCGAGTATTAAAAATTCAAAAATTTTTCGGTCGTCAAAAACCGGCACCCCCCACTCTTGGTCGTGGTATTTGATCATAAGAGGATCATCACCTGTCCAATCACAGCGCATTTATTTTTTCTTATCTAGTCTGTCTACGCCGATTATTTTTACTCCAAAATAGACAACAAGAGAGATTATCAAAAAGTCGATCGCGACCGCTAGAAAGTCGCCATAAAGTATCTGGCTCTCACCAATTGCAAACGAGGCGGACTTCAAACCTTCAGACGAGCCAATTATTGCGCTCAAGAGGGGATTGACGATATCTGTGACTAGAGCTGACACTACCTTGGAAACTGCGCCACCTAAGATAAATCCGACCGCGAGCCCAACCACCCCCTGTTCTCTTATAAACTCAACAAACCCTTTTACATTGTTCCCGATCATTTTTTCTTGATGAAATAAATACTTTTAAGCAAGTTTATCACATTTTTTAACCTTATAAAGGAAAACCACTCTCGACGGACTACTCCGTGAGAGTGGTGTTGGTGGGGCTTTACCTACCGTAAATTTTGTAGAGATGCGTAGGTCCCACCGAATCGGGTGGAAACTTCTTCTGGAGTTTAGCGACGATTTTGTCGATTGTCTCCCTTTCCCGCTCATTGCGGGTGACAATCTCGGCTGTTTCGGCCAAAACAATAATCCAGATGTTATTGGATGTATCCAGCATCCAACACATCTCGCAAATGGGTCCGATGCGAAACGGACCGTAGTTCGAATCGTGCTTCGGGTCGGTTTCTCCGCGTTCCTCGCGGAGAAACCAGGTAGACGCAAGGGCGGTTACGTCTCCTGCCACCCCAAAAGGCAGCGGGAATTCTCTATTGTACATTCTCACCTCCTGTTCTAGATGATAGCATGAAATATACAAAAGTCAAGTTGTGGACCATAGCGGATTCGAACCGCTGACCTCCTCATTGCAAATGAGGCGCTCTACCAACTAAGCTAATGGCCCTTTTGGGGCTGGTTGATAATATATCACACTTTAAATATATTTATAAGGAAATTTGGGCTGTTAGTTTAGTTAGCAGAACACTCGATTCGCATTCGAGAGGTCACCAGTGCAATTCTGGTACAGTCCACATCATTTTCTCCCCAATGCTTTATCTATAAGATGGGCGAGGAATTCTTTGATATTGGAGCCGATGGCCTCGAGAGATTTTGGGATCAAGGATTTTTCGGTAAGCCCCGGGAGAGTGTTGGTCTCCAAAATATAGATGCCTCGGCGGGGGTGGACGATAAAGTCGGAACGAGAATAGTGTCGCAAACCGAGAGCTCTGTGCGCGTCTATGGCCATTTGTTTGATCAGGGCGCTTTCTTCGGGTGAGAAGTTGCCCGGGCAGATTTCCTCCGTCTCGTCGTCTGAATATTTGGCTTTGTAATCAAAAAAGTCTCTTTTGTGTCGTATCTCTATTGGTAAGAGAGAGTAGTGCTCTGTATTGCGAAAGCCATCTATCACGCCACAGGTGGCTTCTTTGCCTTTTATAAATTCTTCCACCAAAACTCTTGGCGAGTGAGATGCGGCGGCGATGACCGCTTCTTCGAGTTCAGGAAGAGAGGAGACGACATAGACGCCAATCGAAGATCCGGCGGAAGATGGCTTGACTACAAAAGGGGAGGGTAGCTTCTCATAAATTTCTCTTATCTTTTTTCTGGAAAGGTCTTCCGAATCCAAGTTGACGGAGAAGGGGGTTTTCAATGAATGGTTTTTATAAATTTTTTTGGCTGCTATTTTGTTCATGGCCAGAGCGGAGGCGAGGGCGCCGGAGCCGGTGTAGGGCACTTTGAAATTTTCCAAAAGTCTCTGGACCTCTCCGTCTTCGCCGTAAGCGCCGTGCATGCCGTTGATGCACAAATCTACTCTGTGCAAAATATTTGAAGGGCTTCTTTCAACTCCGCTTTCGTGCCAGACCCCGTCT
>DATDVC010000025.1:0-4430 GCA_036517695.1 Minisyncoccota bacterium | reverse complement strand
ACAAATGCAGAATAAAAAAATATTGGGCATAGATCCGGGGTATGGGCGTATGGGTATTGCTATTCTGGAAAAAACGGTATCTGGCGAAAAACTTTTACACTCTGAATGTTTCGAAACAAGCAGTAAACTTCCATATCATCAGAGGTTGTTTTTCGTAGGAGAAAAAATTTCTCAAATCATAAAGGAGTATGGTCCCAACCAATTGGCCATTGAAACAGTTTTGTTTAGTAAAAACCAAAAGACCGCCATGCAAGTGGCGGAAGCCAGAGGAGTCATAATTTTTATTGCAATAAAGCACGGTCTTCCGATACGAGAATTTAACCCAAACCAGATAAAGTTGGCGGTTACCGGTTATGGCAAGGGCGACAAAAAACAAGTTGTTGCGATGGTAGAAAAACTCATTAAAATGCCCGGAAAACAAAAGCGACACGATGACGAGTATGACGCCATAGCGTGCGCCCTCACCGCAAGCGCAATTTCATTATCCACAAAAAGTTTTTAAGGTTATTGCAAAAACTTTTCAGTATGATAAAAAATATAAACTGTCCCAATATTAGGGACGTAATTAGAAATAATTTTTTAGATATGGGCGACGAAAATGACGAAAAAGACACAGAAGGAAGTGTTGCGGAAGAAGTGGGCGAGGAGGAAGTAGACGAGGAAGTAGTAGAGAGCGCAGAGTAATTATAACAAAAACCGCCCTGAGTTTATCGAAGGGCGGTTTTTGTTATTTTGGTTTTATAACAACAAAAATTCTTTTTCCTATTTTTATTTTCCTTTCCGCATCCCCCACTAATTCATTGGGGTCGGTTATTTTTTTGTCCGGATAATCAGATATGGCGCCAGCATCAACAAGTCTTTTGACTTCTGATTTTGACTCTAGTATTTCCTTTTCAGTTAGCACATCGATAAGTTTTTTACTCCCTTCCACTTCTATTAGCAACGCATCCTTGGGAAACTCGCCCTTAGAAAAAGTGCTTTCGAAAACTGCCAGCGCTTCTTCTGCCGACTTTTTATCATGAAGTTGTTCAATTATAATTAAGGCTACTCGTTTTTTTAATTCAAGCGGATTTTTATTGATGTCAAAAGTTTCAATTTCATCCATCGGAGTATCTGTGAGTAGAGTAAACATTGGTATGATGGCCTCGTCTCCAAGAGCCATGATTTTGCCAAATAGATCAGAGGGTTGGTCAGTTAGACCAATGACATTGCCTTCGCTTTTTCCAATCTTCACTCCTTTCGCATCAGACAAAAGAGGTGTGGTCATCACAAATTTTTCTTTGCCTTTCATGGCACGCGCGAGCATACGCCCGGCAAGCATGTTAAATGTTTGGTCGGATCCGCCAAGTTCGAGATCCACCCCCAAATGGACAGAGTCGTAAGCCTGAAGAAGCGGGTATAGAAATTCTCGCAGATTTATAGTTTCCCCCATCTTCAACCTTTCTTGGAACATATCCCGCTCTATGAGCTGTTGAACGGAAAAATGTTGGGCTATATTTAAAATTTCTGACTTTGTCAGTTTATCCAACCAATCACCGTTGTACATTATTTTGATTGGATTAGATCCATCAAAACGAACGATTTTGCTCGCTTGCTCTAAGTAACCTTTTGCATTGGCTCGTAATTCTTCTCCAGTAAAAAATTTCTCCCGTGTCTTTTTTTTACCGGTCGGATCTCCTGCTTCTCCGGTGCCATCACCGATAAGGAAAATGACTTCGTGGCCCAAATCCTGCCACTGCCTATGTTTTCGTAAACCTACCATATGTCCCAAATGAAGTTTCTCCCCAGTTGGGTCAAAACCTTGGTAAAGTTTTAATTTTTTACCTGAAAGGAGAACTTTTTTAAGCTCTTCCTTGCTTGGGTAGATGGTAGCAACTGATCTTGTTAAAAGTTCTTCTATTTTTTCTTCCATAAGCAAAACTCTACCATAATTTTTATTTTTTGGCATAATGAGGGGATGAGCAAAAAAACCTGGGTAATGTTTTTCTTGTCAGTCTCTCTTGTAGGTGGGGCTTTGATCCTTATATGGGTGAGCACCTTTAAGGTGCCTACTTCTGATTCCATACGCGAGAGGCGGGTGACGGAATCGACCAAAATTTACGATAGAACGGGCGAGATTCTCCTCTATGACACAGGAGGCGACATCAGAAGAAGCATTGTCCCTATAGACCAGATATCTAGATATATTAAAAACGCAACCATCGCCATAGAAGACAGGGAGTTTTACAGCCACCGAGGAGTCAGGCCTCTTGCGACTTTTAGAGCCGTGTTCATACAGCCATTGAGAGGCAAAGGGGTGCAGGGAGGTTCCACAATAACCCAGCAGGTTGTAAAAAACTCGATACTGACGAATGAAAAACTTATTTCTAGAAAGATAAAGGAGTGGGTGTTGGCATTAAAGTTGGAACAGGTTATGTCAAAAGACGATATCCTTTCCATGTATTTAAATGAAATTCCCTACGGAGGGGTGATTTACGGAGTAGAAGAGGCCAGCGAAGCATTCTTCGGCAAAAAGGCCTCCGAGGTGACTCTGGCGGAAGCCGCCTATCTCGCCGCCCTACCTCAAGCGCCGACTTTCTACTCACCTTACGGCAAAAACAGGGATCGACTAGAGGAAAGAAAAAATTTGGTGCTATCCGAAATGCTAGAGAACGGATTTGTTACCAAAGAGGAATACGACTCGGCTTTACATGAAAAAGTTGTCTTTCTCGCGAAGGGCGACAACAGCATAAGAGCGGCACATTTTGTATTTTATGTGCTCGACTACATAAAAGAAAAATATGGCGAGGAAATTGTGAAGACCGGCGGACTTCGAGTGGTTACCTCTCTAAATTACGACCTGCAATCAATAGCCGAGGACATCGCGGCAGACTACGCGGCAGAAAATAAAATAAATTTTAATGCGGAAAACGCGGCCATTGTAGCCACTGATCCAAAAAACGGCCAAATTTTGACCATGGTTGGATCAAGAAATTATTTTGATCAGGAAATAGACGGGGCGTTCAACGTCACCACCGCAAAAAGACAGCCCGGGTCAACATTCAAACCTTTTGTCTACTCACAAGCTTTTCTAAAAGGATACACTCCGGAAACTGTAGTATTTGACGTCAAAACCCAGTTTTCCACTTCCTGCCCGGCCGACAACATGACCATAGGAGACGGCTGTTACGCGCCAGAAAATTATGACAATGTTTTCAGGGGGCCGATAACATTGAGAGGAGCGTTGGCTCAATCTCTGAACGTACCGTCCGTCAAAGTGCTTTATCTTGCAGGCCTTAACGAATCAATCAGACTTGCAAGAGACATGGGGATCGAGTCCTTAAACAACAGGGGCGACTACGGACTTACCCTTGTCCTCGGAGGCGGAGAGGTTACTCCACTTGAACTCACCGGAGCATATGGAGTATTTGCAAACAACGGAGTAAGAGTTCCTCTCACCCCAATATTAGAAATAAAAGACAAGAAAGGAGAAACTCTTGAGAAGTCCGAGCCAAACCCAAAACAAATTTTGCCAAAAGAAATAGCTTTAAAAATTTCGGATATCTTGTCAGACAATGTTGCCAGAGCGCCTTCTTTCGGCCAAACCTCTGTTTTATTTTTCCCAACCAGAGACGTGGCTGTAAAAACAGGTACCACAAACGACTATAGAGACGCTTGGATTATGGGTTACACTCCAAGTATCGCTGTTGGAGCTTGGGCCGGCAATAATGATAATAGCCCCATGGAAAAGAGGGTGGCCGGGTTTATCGTAGCCCCCATGTGGAGGGCTTTTATGGATCAGGCGCTTGCAAAAGTGCCGGACGAGCAGTTTGAATCTCCCCTTGTAGAAAACTCTTCAGAGCTAAAGCCGGTTCTCAAAAGTATTTGGCAGGGCGGAGTTGTGGCCACTTCAACCAACGGGACGGTTGTTGCAACTGGGGGCGTTCACTCCATTCTACATTGGGTTGATAAAAACGATCCCAGAGGGCCAATCCCTGAAAATCCCCAAAATGACTCGCAGTATGAGAGATGGGAATATGGCGTCCGCCTCTGGGCTGAACAAAACAATCTTCATTACGACAATCCATACATCTTAGGTCAGTAATGGTTATTGGTAATGATTGTTAACATCCAAAATCTCCACAATGTCCGGACCTCGAAAGATAAAAGTGGCTCTGTATTTTTTGTCAACACGAAAACTATAGAACTTGAGATGTTTCGGTTCCAAAACTTCTACATTCAAGCTTGGATGGTTGGGATTGAGAACCAACATTTTGCATTGTTTCTCAAACTTTCTTAGTAGCTGTCTCTTCCGCAAATACTCAGTAATTTCCTTGTGTATGGGTAATATTAACATTGGTTAACCAACAAAATAGGAGGATCTCTTAAGCCCCTGATTTAAAGAAGAAAGAAATTTTTTATTATATTTTGCAGTTTTTTTAAAGGCGGAA
>DATDVC010000024.1:0-11691 GCA_036517695.1 Minisyncoccota bacterium | reverse complement strand
TCAATTAGAATAATTAGGTTAATTCTCGAGGGGTTCTCTGTACGGATCATTACTAGTAGAATAATTAGGAGTTTTCAAGAATTCATTTTGTTTCTGTTCCGTCGGTAAATTTTCTGGTGCCTTATCTTTCCTATCCATAATCCCTAATTCATGATTCATAATTCTGCCAGTCGGCTCTGCCGGTCTGGCCGGTTGCATCCCCCTCGCCTGGTTTAGTATGAGGTCTTCGAATGATTGCCCGATGGAGCTTTGTGGTTTACGCTCCGGTTCAATATGTTCTTTTACGACCATGTCAGCTACTGGTTTTAATATATCTCTTATAACAAACTCTGAAATTTTTTCGGCCATCTCAAAATCTATTTCGGAGTGTTCTGCTATATTGCCCGGCAAATTCCCATATTCATCGAAACCCATCAAAATCAAAAATACCTCATTTTCAATAGAAGTTTTTTGCCACTCTTCCACCTTATAAACGCTTAGATGTGTCTCTAGCTTTTTGCTCCACTCATTGTTTAGCACAAACTTCTTAAGTGCCTTAGGCAACCTCTCTATCTGCTCTTTTAATATTTTTTTGCTTTCGTCCATATTATTTTTTATGACTCATCTTTTTTCCCTTTTTCTTCACCTCCCCCTTCTTTTTCTTTTTTATCACCTTTTTCTCCACCCTCTTCCTCATCGGTTTCAACCCCCATGTCTTTCAAGAACTGCTTTGCTGCTTTTTTCGGGTCTTTTTTATCTTTCCCTTCTGCCGCCTCCCTAACTTTTCTTCCGGCTTCCGTATTTCCTCTCCAGTTTGTCCATTTGACCTTTTCTCCCAATTTACTTCCTGCCCAACTGCCACCGCCGGCGCCAGCTCCCGCTCCAATTACAGCCCCAATTACACCAAGCGGTCCGCCAAACACAGTCCCCAAGGCGCCTCCGGCGAGCGCTCCAACGGTTGTTGAAACAGGAGATCCTCTTTCAACTCTATTTGCAAACTCCTGCATCCTTCTCTTGCCAGCTTCTTTTTTGCCCATCCAAGCCTCTCTAGCTTTTTTAACTTCTGGTGAATATTCACTATCTTTTATTTCTTGGTTAAGGTTCTTAAGTGCTACTTGATATTCTTCTTTTGAACCTTCTGCAACCTCTTTCATTTCTCTGTAAGTTTCATCCGTATTTTCTATTCGTTTCTCTGCCTCTTTTAAGTTATTTTCTTCCTGCGCCACTTTTGCTTTTGCCGCTTCAACTTCTTTTTCAAGAGCGAAAGCTTGAGGCGATTTGCCGCCACTGCGCTTCTTTTCTTCTTCCAGTTTTCTTTCTTTTTCGGCCTGCTCTTGTTTTGCCTTATCTACCGCTTCCTGGTTTGGTTTAATTTTATCTTCCAGGTACTGCCGTCTCCTCTTTTCATTGTCGGCGCTTGTTTCTTTGGCATTTTCTACAGCTCTTTGTCGCGTTTCTTTGATTCTTTGTTCGTCGCTTGTTTTTGTTGAGTTGTAGATCACCTCTTTTCTCCTTGCGTCTTCCGTTTCTTCTGCTGTCTGACCATAAACTTCTTTAGCGTATTTTACTTTGGCCTCAGCCTTCTTTTCTATCGCTTTAGCAAAACCGCCTTTGCCGGTTGCGGAACCTAGGCCCTTAAACAACTCTCCCCCGCCAACTGCTTTTGCAAGCTTGCTTTCACCGATGCCTTTGACATCAAAACTCCCCCCTGCTCCTTTATTTGCCGTCCACAAGAGTCCCCTTCCAACACTGGATTTTGATAACGGCTCTCTCAAATTATCGCCAAACCACTTTGCTCCTCTACCGATTGTTTGTCTGCCGGCAAAAGCTACTCCGGCCGTCATCCCACCTGTTATGGCAGTAAACCCAGCAGTTTTTGACGCCATCTGTTTGGAGAGAACTAAGGCCATTATGGCGAATCCAATGAGTAACACAAAGTTAAGTAACAGCTTAATCGAATTGTCGCTAGGTTGTGTGCCAAGAAGGGCGGCAAAATCCGCGTTGTTGGCAGCCAAAAGAGTTGTACCTATTTGTAATCCAGCGGCTATTTTAAATACTACCCAAGTCAGTGCAAAAAACAAAGGAGCAAAAAATGATTGATCTATTAGAGCACTCATCCATGTTTTAAACAAACCTCCTCGCCCTGGAATTATTATTGCAACAAAAGCTATTGGAGAAAGAATCATTAAAAATATTAAAATTATGAATCTTGCCACAAACATAACTCCTGTGATTAAAAATATTACAGCGGTAATCAACATGAATATTGAACCCATTATTCCAAATACAAGCATGTTGGCGGCGTCTGTTCCGCCATTGAGCAAGTTTGCGCTGGAAAGTACGGTTGGAGAATATAAACTATGTAAACCAAGTAATCTCATGTAGCCACTTGTTATTGTTCTGTTTACACCACTGTCACCAGTAGTTGCACCTTCCCCTATTGTTGTGGAAACATTTGAATATGCAATTGAATTGTAAAATCCTATAGCCACGATATTTGACGCGTCAATTACTATTTTTGAAAAGAAGAGACTGAAGTTTATAACAAGGGCCACAATAATGATGTTTAAAACATTTTTACCAACATCACCGAAACTAAGCGAAAACATTGCTTTAAAAGCGACAACAAGAAGAACAAATATAAAAAACATATTGGCAATGTCTCGCAGTTGTGCCCATGCCTGGCTTACGCTGCTACCCAAGCCTTCCTCATCGAGGTTCGAGGCCATATCAATTACTGAAAATTTCACAACAAAATCAAAGATTTTACCCGAAATACCCAATGCCCAAGAGGATAATTTTAATAAAACAGCACCAATTCCTTTGGCAAAAGCTTTAAAAACGAAAGAACCAGCTATTTCTTGGGCAGCATTTGAAATCGACCCCTTGTCGCCCTCTGTGCCCCCCCTGCAAAAATCTCCAACTACAGCATCCTCACCGAACCCTGATCCATCGGCCCAAGCTCCACCCCCCTCCACACATTTGACACAATCAGCGTGTCCCCCGCAGCCAGTAATGGTGTTTGATTGAAGTGCAAAAACTGTATTGGTCGGCACCAATAGTCCCACCATCACAATCGCCAATATTCCAAATGTTAAAAATTTTTTGGTCATTTTTGATTTCAAAATTGGCTTGTCGGCGGCTGTCCCGCCGTCTCACAATTGTTTAGAGCCGGATCGCATGTCGGTGTAGGGGTGACGCTAATTGGGGGGGTGATAACTCCTTGGCCATCGGTATTATTAGGATCTCCAGGGGGAGGTAAACATTCCGGTAAATTGGGATTTTCTCTGCAGGCGTAGGGGTTTGGCGTCGGAGTGTTTAGCGTATTTTGAATGCTTTGGTTGGATAGATTGAAGTAAGTGTCAATCGCTGCATTATTTGCGGAAGTGTTCAATTGTGCCGTAAATGATTGATTATTGTTTGCTGGATCAGACCCACTCAATCCTCTAAGGCCACCCCCTATGCCTCCAATTACTCTACTTACAAGTTGATTCAGTAGAGCACTAATTATCTCGTTTATTTCGTCCGCTACAGCAAGCTTTTTCCCCCCTATACTTAAAACTTCTCCAAGTTGACCTTCTATCACAGATCCTGGAGTTTGGGTTGACTCTGTTCCCGGGATGCAAGATGGCTCTGTTTCGCCCGGCAGAGCTAATGGATACTTTTCACATGTTTGGAAAGACATAAATCCCCTGCCCCAATCAAGCTCTTTTTCTTTTTCCCCCAGTTCTTGAGCAACAACTCTTGCTAAAGATCCTTCGGCTTGGAGGTATGCGCCGATCGGGTTGTTCTGTGGTTCTTGGGTCAAGCGGAAAAATTTGTCCCAACCGCCTCGCTCGAAGTCGTTTATAAAATCTTCCATATTTCCATAAGCGTCACTTAGGGTGCATTGCCAGCTTTCATTGTACCCGGAGTAACTTTGAGCTAAAGCGATCTTGATCTGAGCGCTTATTGGCCCACAGAGGAAATTTAGGTTTGGATTATCGGCGATAAAACTTCCGGCCACTCTGTCTCCAACGCTTTGGAAGTATGCAGTTGGGTCAGCAACATAAGCAGGACTGCCATTGAAGCCACTATTAATCCAATTTACAGTGCTAGCCGTCATTCTCTGGATTATAAGATCAAGCATTTTATAGGCCACTGCATCTAGAGCATATTCCTTAACCCACAAGGCATTAGATGTAATTGATGTTACTGCGTTTACTGCAAAGTTGACCCAGTCGGTGAAAACGAAAGCCTCGGCTCTCCTGGCAAAAATTGGTGAAAAGGAAGTAGTAAATACCGTAACAACAATTAAACTAGCAAAAAGCTTTTTATATTTTTGTATTTTTGTGGCCATTAGTGTTAATTCGCATGATTTTCGTATTTAAATTATATCCCGTACAACAAGTAGTAGCCACCACTCCCCTGTTTATATTCAATACCATTTTGTTTTATAAATTCAGAACTTGCTCTGGTTGCCTGAACAAACAAATCGCCCCCATTTTGGTATTGCTGAATACCATGAAGACTGATCAGTGGGTCCTCAAAAACTTTTTCCATTTTTTCAAGACCGGCGACTAAACCAAGCATTCCATTCACTGTATCTAAATGTGCTTTTACGAAAATTTTTGGTACTCGCATCACTTTTAATTCATGTGCAATGTTCCTGTATACTTCAGCGACTTCTTCCAACTGAGTGATTTTTTGGGGATCCGCCCTTTCCATAACTTCTCTTAATATTAAAATTTCATTCCTACCTCCTTCCGATTTATAGGATTTTAAAATTAATCCCAAATCTTCCCCGTACTCCGCAACTGTTTGGTTTCCATTATCTGAAATTACATTTAGGTTATCCTCTGTTATTCTTGAGCTACCCGAATTTTCAATAGCATTCAAACTCTGGTCCACCAACTTCTGGGCCGAAGATTGGTTCAAGAGGCCATTTTGTTTGAGGACTAAATAATTGGACAAAAGAGATGTGGCTACTGCGTCAGTGGTAGTCTGTTCTTCTGGTGTTTGTTCAGCTTGGCTTTGGGTATTTGTTGTGTAGTTTGAAGATATTGTATCAAAATCATTTTGCCAATTTGGATTTTGAGGCAACGAAATTTTTTCTCCGGGGGTCAAAGTATTTGCCAAATTTGCACCCGAATTCGTATTTGTCTTTTCGTTTCCAAAAACTGTGATTACAGAAAATGTGGCGGCGGCAGATAACACAAAGAAACTCAACACTTTTTTGCTTGGCACTATAGACATGTCTTGATTATATCAAAGCTCTCTCGCTAAACACAGCCAATCATCCACTTTCAAATCCTCCGCCCGCGCTTTTTCTGGAATACCGCATTTTTTGAAAATTTCCATCAAACTATTAATGCCTGGCCTTGACAGTTTTGACGATACTAAATTTTTGATTAGGAACTTTCTTTTGTGCGCAAACCCGGCTTTCAAAATTTCAAAAAACCTTTTTTCAAAGTCTCTTTGGTCTTCCCTCCCCTTACCAAGGGGAGGGTTGGGTGGGGTTATGGGAGTTATTCCTCTTATCGCAATAATTGCCGAATCAACTTTTGGCTTTGGGAAAAAGCTTCCCGCTTTGATCACCCCGCCAAACTCCGGCTTCCCGAAAATTTTGATTGAAATGCTCAAGATCGATTCTTTCTCGTCCCGCGCCATGATCCTTTCCGCCACTTCCTTTTGCACCACAAAGCAAATTGATTTCGGTTTACCCTGGGCGGAGTCGAAGGGCTTATTCTCACTTTCCAAAAATTTTTTAAAAATTGCACCAGTAATGTAGTAAGGGATGTTTCCGATTAGTTTATAGTTTGTAGGCAATAGATCATAGTTCAAAATATCACCCACAACTACTTCCAATTTCTCGCTCTTAATTTCTGATTCAAACTTTTCCTTTAGTTTCTCCGCCAGTAATCCATCTTTTTCGATCGCGACCACCCTTGTCGCTCTTTCAAGAAGAAATTTTGTGAGCGCTCCTTCCCCCGGACCGACTTCAAGCACCGTGTCTTCTTTTTCGATTTTGGCAAAATCAACAATTTTTTTCAAAATCTTCGGATCTCTCAAAAAATTCTGCCCTAAACTTTTCTTTGCTTCTATTTTTGTATTATTTCGTATTTTTCGCATCTCATTAAAACTCTATATGCAACAATGGTCTCCTTTTTGGAGAGTATTCCAGAAATTCTCTCTCCGTATAATGGTCTGGAATTTCTAAAATAAATTCTGAAGGAATGTTTATATTTCTGTTCCCAAATACCGTGCGTGTCTGCGCATATGAAAGAAAAAGTTTTTTCTTTGCTCTTGTTATCGCAACATAAAACAACCTCCTTTCTTCCTCCGCATCCTCTTCGCTCAAGTTCTCATCTTTATTGTGGGGGAAAAGCCCTTCTTCAAGTCCCGTCACAAAAACATAAGAAAATTCAAGGCCTTTGCTTGCATGCACTGTCATGAGCCGAACCCCGTTTTTTTCTTCTTTGTCTTCATCTTGATCTGAAACCAAAGAAGTATCTTCCAAAAATTTTTCTACGGCTTCTTCTCTGTCCAAACCGTCATATCTAAAGGCTAGAGCCGCCAGCTCCTTTATGTTCTCTGTCCGCTCCTTGCCCTCTTCAGTTTTTTCCAAATTTTTGTTTAACCCGGCTTCTTCCGCGATGAACATTATTGTCCGCGAAAGCGGGTTTGATAGAGCAAAGCCCTTTATCCTTGAAAGCAAATTTCTAAACCCAACTATCTTTAAGCGAGTTTTAGCGGGTAGGGCGTCTTCTTTCCCTTCGACTATTTTAAGCAGAGTCATCTTTCCGATACCGCGTGGCGGCACATTTATGGCTCTTTTCAAATCGGAGATACTTTCCGGATTAAAAGCGAGTCGCAGAAATGCCAAAATGTCTTTTATTTCTTTTCTCTCGTAAAATTTGGTACCCAAAACTTGGTAAGGTAATTCCTTCGCTAGAAATTCTTCCTCCAGCGCTCTTGACTGAAAGTTTGCTCGGTAAAGAACGGCGATTTCTGAAAGTTCCGCGCCACCATTTTGGAGCTCTTTTATTTTTTCCGCTACAAATTGCGCTTCGTGGTTTTCGGTTAGCCCTTCAAAAAGCCCTACTTTTTCTCCCATTCCGTTCCTGGTAACCAAAGTCTTTTCTCTTCTAAATTTATTCTTCTCTATTATTTTGTTCGCTACCGCAAGTATTGTTTGGGTCGATCTGTAATTTTCTTCCAAAACCACCAACTTCGCGCCGGGATAATCTTTTTCAAAATTAAGCATGTTTTTTATGCTAGCGCCTCTCCAGCTGTAAATATTTTGGTCTATATCGCCGACAACGCAGATATTTCGATGGTCTCTCACGATGCTTTCCGCGATAGAATATTGAACTTTGTTGGTGTCCTGGTATTCGTCTATATGGAGATACTGCCATCTGTCTGCGTAAATTTTGCGGATCTCTTCTTTTTGCAGGAGTTTGGCTGTGATCAAAAGCAAGTCGTCAAAATCCAGGGCATTTTCTTTTTTCATGATTTTCTCGTAATCTTGCCAAACTTTCCCCACAACATTTCCGTAATATTCAGCGCTCGCCTTCTCCGCGTATTCGTCAGCGCTTACGAAGTTGCCTTTTTCTCGAGAGATGATCGACAAAATCTTCCCCGGGTCGAAAGATTTTGGGTCGTAGCCATTTTTTTCCAAAGATTCTTTTACCGCGCGCTTTGAGTCGCCCCTGTCGAATATCCCGAAATGCCTTTTTAGCCCGACCAAATTTGCGTTCTCTTTTATTATGAGCGCGCCTAAGCTGTGAAAAGTTGAAATAAAGGGCTTCCCCGATATGCCAAAGGCGCCTTTATTTTTTTCGAGCAGAGACAAAATTCTCTCTTGCATTTCTCTAGCCGCTTTGTTGGTAAAAGTTACGGCAAGGATTTTTTCTGGAGCTACTCCGTTTTTTATAAGATTTAAAATGCGATAAGTGACGGTTTTGGTTTTGCCTGCTCCGGCACCGGCGATAACCAAAACAGGCCCTTCCATAGCTTCAACGGCTTTTCTTTGCGCCTCATTTAATTCTTCAAAGAAATTGATCACCCGTCTATCTTACCAGACTTGCTCTAGATTTTTTAATCTTAATGTAATTAACATGAATGATTGACTAGAGGGGCTATTTTGATAGAATCTATCCTGTGCTTGATTTTTCCTGCGTGTCTAAAAATGGCTTAACCAAGCCATTTCAGTAGAATTTCCGGAATTATCATTAACCCAAAAGCTATTTTACCAACCTCGACCAATCCCGGCGATAAAAATCGTTATTTTTCAAAGAAAATCGGGTTTCAAAACTTATTACTAAGAGCTCTGCTGTGGAAGAGAGTTTTTCTTCTTGTCGCTATTTTGCTATTGCCAATTTCGGTTTATGCTGGTGCAATAGGTTTCTTCAGCACAATTTTTAAAAATTCTGGCGAGGATGTTTTGTCTTGGAAAAACAATCTTCAAAACATGGCGCTTTTGACGGCGATCGAAAGTCCTATTGGACGTGAAGCTCTGGCCTATAGCGCGCCTGTTGTCGAAAACAATGCATTAGTTCCATCGGATGGTCCTCTCGGGAATGGAATTGAAGCCCTTATCCATAAACCGACAAGCGATCAAATAAGTGTTTATGTGGTGCACAAGGGAGATACCCTTTCGCAGATAGCGGAGATGTTTAATGTCACAGTCAATACCATCAAATGGGGTAACGACCTGGATTCCAATGTTTTGAGGGAAGGACAAGTTTTAGTTATTTTGCCGATTTCGGGAGTTCGTCACACTGTATCAAAGGGTGACACCGTGGTTTCTATCGCCAAAAAATACAAAGGAGACATGGAGGAAATTTTGGCTTACAACTCTCTAAAGCAGGAAGATTCTCTTGTTGTGGGGAGTGTCGTTATAATACCAGACGGAGAAATACTCACGTCAAGCGTTTCTACTAAAAGCTCGACTTTCTCTGGAGGTGTTTCAAGCACGAAAGAATATGTAGGATATTACGCTAGACCTATCTCTGGCGGAAGAAGAACCCAGGGCGTTCATGGGTACAACGCAGTCGACATTGCGGCTCCGGTCGGAACTCCGGTCATGGCTTCAGCCGACGGCGAAGTTATCATCAGCAGGAGCGGTGGTTGGAATGGTGGTTATGGAAATTATGTTGTTATAAAACACTCTAATGGCACTCAAACATTGTATGCTCACAACAGTCAAAACAAGGTTGTGGCCGGAGATTCGGTCAAACAGGGTGATGTCATCGGTCTTGTTGGCGCTACAGGCAAGGCCACTGGCTCGCATCTCCATTTTGAGATTCGTGGCGCTAAAAACCCGTTCTAATCCCCCTACCCCCTTTACTTTAAAGGGGGGATCAAACCACTAAACTCGAATATGAGTCACCCCTTCTTTAAGATAAAGAAGGGGCTGGGGGAAGATTAGTAAATAGATAGTAAAGATGCTACAATACTTCCCTATTAGAAAAGAAATAAAATATTTTTGGCAACGAACAAACATAGAATAAATAACGCCATTAACTCCAAAGACGTTAGGTTGATAGGACCTCTCGGCGAGAATTTTGGGGTGGTGCCGACAAGAGAAGCCTTGCTTAAGGCACAAGAGTTTAATCTTGATCTGGTTGAGATATCACCAAATGCAAATCCGCCCATAGTCAAAATAGTGGATTATGGCAAATTTCTGTATTCTGAAAACAAAAAGCAAAAATCAGCAAAAGCCAAAGCGCATGTCACTGAAGTTAAAAGTCTCCAGATAAAGGTGGGTACTGGGGACCATGATTTGGGGCTCAAAGCCAAAAAAATATCAGAGTGGCTAAAGGAGGGTAATAGAGTGAAGATAGACCTCTTTCTTCCCGGCAGAACCAAGTATATGAACGAAGCTTTCTTGAAAGAACGTCTAAATCGAGTTTTTAAGTTGATACCGGAAGATTTCAAGGTTGTGGATGAGGCCAAAAAAAGCGCCAAAGGCTTGACAACATTGATAGAACGTGCAAAATAGAGTGGCTTTATGAAAACAAACAAATCTTACTTGAAACGCATTAAAGTTACCAAAAACGGTAAATTGGTGACGAGGAAAATAGGTCAAAACCACTTTAACGCCAAAAACAGGACCAGAACAACTCTTCGAAAGAGAGCTACTGTTTTAATTGAGATGAAAAACAAGGATCGCGGACGTTTTCTTAATAATTTATAAATTCAAAATAACCCTTTCCCCTTCCCTTCCCCTTAAATTAAGGGGAAGGGTTAGGGATGGGGTTAGAACAAAAACATGGCAAGAGTAAAAAAAGGAAAGAATGCATTAAAGACTAGGCGCAACGTACTTAAACAGGTCAAAGGGTATCGTTTTGGCCGTTCAACAAAAGAAAGACAGGCGTATGAAGCGATTGTCCACGCCGGCAACTACGCCTTTGCTCACAGAAAGGATAAAAAAGGAGATTTTAGAAGGATGTGGAATGTTCGTCTAAACTCTGCTCTAAGAGAAAATGGCCTTTCTTACAGCAAATTTATGGGTGCTCTAAAAAAGAAAAGCATTTCTCTAAATCGTAAGATGCTCTCTGAGCTTGCCGCTTCTCATCCCGGCACTTTCAAGAACGTTTTGTCCAAAGTCGCATAATTTTGACTTCCCAAACTCCACTTTTAAGTTATTTAACGTATCCACAGAGATGTAGTCAAGGGTATTGCTTGAAAAACCCATTAAATATATACTTCTAAACGGGAGGATAAAACAGGCGGCTCTCGAGACTGTCTGTTTGAGAAGTGGGGGCCCGCCCGCCATGACGGCGAGTCGGGCGGGTCGAGAGATTTATAAGGTTTTTAATTTCTAAAAAACAATGAATAAAGCAGATTTAGCAAATGCAGTTCACGAAAAACTTGGTGGCACCAAAGTGCAAGCTGAAGAAGTGGTAGAAACTATTATAAGCGAGATAGTTGGTTCTTTGAAAAAAGGCCAGGAAGTATCTATTGCAGGGCTTGGTATTTTTGCAACCAAGACCAGAGCCGCTCGAACGGCTAGAAACCCAAGGACTGGCGCTACTGTAAATGTGCCGGCTATGAAGGTTCCTAAGTTCAGAGCATCAAAGGCTTTGAAGGATGCCGTTAAATAGTAGTCAGTACCTAGCAATTAGTAGCTAGGTAAATTTGTTCTCACTTATCAAAATCCGCTCTCCTGGGCGGATTTTGATTTGTATAAAATAGAATCGGGCCCCAGTTTTCACTGGGACCCTTTCTTTGGTTTTGGATGTGGGACTAAGCCGACACCACTGGCACTACTTCCAATGAAGAGTTTTTCCAAAAATGGTTTTAGTCTGATCGGTGAGGCCACGAAACCATCCCCGCGAACGTTGCAACCCCAAAACTCTTCCCGTGTGAAGAGGCAAAGTTGTCCTGGCTTTAGTTTGTCCGCGACTTTTTGGGACACTCTAACCCAGATTTCTTCCACCTCTCTTCTCCCGTCGGACAGATACTTGGGTACACTTGTGACTTTGATATCTCTCGTCACCTTCCCTTCATTGGTTCTGGTGCGCCAGGATTTGGCAACTATTTTCCCGGAAAAAATTTTGATGTTACTGTCTTGGGCTCTAATTACTTCAGCCCACAAAAAAATTACGACTAACGTAAAAAGCTTCATGCTTTCATCTCCGCTTCAAATATATCATTATTTCAATCTCTGTGCCACCGGAGGGAATCGAACCCCCAACTATCCCTTAGGACGGGACTGTTATAATC
>DATDVC010000023.1:0-2902 GCA_036517695.1 Minisyncoccota bacterium | reverse complement strand
CTGACGATGGAGCGACTCATGAACTATTTTTGAAGACTCACCCAGCTTTTGATCAACAGTTCGAGACAGGTTGTTCATCTGTTCCAAAAGTAGCCGGAGGCCGGTATCGTCGGTTTTTGCCTCTTTTTTTCTAAGCAAAGCAAAAATAGCCACTACGAGCCCTATTCCAAGAATAATTGGAAGCAAATTTTGCATGTTGGAATTATACATTACTTTTCCCCTCTCCTAAATCTAGGAGAGGGGCCAGGGGTGAGGTATAATTGTTATATGCACGAAAAAATCCAAAACCAAATAAAAGACGCCATGCGCGCCAAAGATCAAGTCCGTCTTACCACACTACGTGGAGTGTTGGCTGCTTTTACAAACGAAGCGGTTGCCAAAGGCAAAACTCCGCAAGACAAGCTTGGAGATGATGAAGCGCTTGCTGTTATAAGAAGACTGGTTAAACAAAGAAAAGATTCGATAGAACAGTTTGAAAAAGGGGGCCGACAAGATCTTGCTGACAGCGAAAAATTAGAAATGAAAATTTTGGAAGAATTCCTACCCGCTCAAATGAGCGAAGAAAAAATAAAGGAAATTGTGGAGAAAACCCTTCGACAAGCTCAGGGTGATAACAGTCCTATTTTAAAAAACAGAGGAGCATTTATTGGAACTGTTATCAAAGAAACAGCCGGTCAAGCCGACGGTGCATTGGTCAAGCGGATAGTGGAAGAAATTTTGGGCTAATTCATCACCGCGGCAATTTTTTCTACCACACCTTTTTCAAAAGGAGTAGGAATTATTTTTTCAGGAGAGGGATTTTCTACCGCACCAGCAAGCACTTCGGCAGCTTTTATAAACATTTTTGTTTCAAATTGTTTTATCTTGTTGTCGAGCGCGCCGCGAAAAATGCCAGGGAAAGCGAGTGCGTTGTTGACTTGATTTGGGAAGTCAGATCGGCCGGTGGCTACAATAAGCGCCCCTGCCGCTTTCGCTTCCTCGACCCCAATTTCAGGCTCCGGATTGGCCAGAGCAAAAATAATAGGATCTTTGGCCATAGTTTTTACCATTTCTCCTGTCACCAACTTTGCTTTACTTACACCAATAAAGACATCTGCGCCATGCATGATTTTCGCCAAATCTCCTGAAATTTTTCCTTTATTTGTTTTTTCCGCGAGATTTTTTTTAATTCCGTCCAAATTTTCTCTGCCTTCATAAATAGCACCTTTTGAGTCGGCCATTATTACATTTTGAAATCCGTATTCGAGAAGAATTTTGGCAATAGCTATCCCCGCTGCACCAGCCCCGTTTACTACCACTTTCACCTCTTCTTTTTTACTACCACGCAACTTAAGAGCATTTATAAGCCCTGCAAGAACCACAACACTAGTGCCATGTTGGTCATCATGCATCACCGGCACATCCGCTTCTCTACGCAACCTCTCTTCAATTTCAAAACACCTCGGCGCGGAAATATCTTCAAGATTTATGGCGCCAAAAACCGGCGTAATGTTTTTTACTATTTGTATTATTTCTTCCGTATCTTGAGTGTTGAGGCAAATGGGAAATGCGTCAATACCGGCAAATTTTTTAAAGAGCGCCGCCTTGCCTTCCATCACTGGTATAGCCGCCTTTGCTCCCAAATTCCCCAGTCCAAGTATGGCACTGCCGTCACTCACCACCGCGACCATGTTGCCTTTGGTGGTGTAATCAAAAACAGCTTCTGGATTTGCTCCTATTTGTCTGCTCGCCTCCGCTACTCCGGGCGAATAAGCGAGAGAAAGGTCTTCTTTTGTTTCAAGAGGCATCTTAAGCTCAATGCTTATCTTGCCTTTATGCTTCTTGTGCAATTCCAAAGATTTTTTATAAATGTCTTCCATGGACTGTTCATGATACTATAATGTGTGTTAGTATTTCAAATTAGGAGAACACCATGAGTAAACTTGAAGGGAAGGTGATTGCAATAATTGGTGCCACCGGAGGCATCGGTGCTCCACTGGCAGAGATGTCAGTTGGTTCAGGTGCAAAAGTTCTGCTAGGATCAAGGAGAGTTCCAGAACTGACGGACTTGCAAATGCGTATTGATCCTTCTGGCAAAAATACATTGGCCACTCCAACGGACGCTTCAAAGCCGAAGAGTGTACTAGCTCTTCTTGAAGAAGGGTTTCAGGAATTCGACAAGGTAGACATCGTCATTGTAAGCGTTGGAACTTGGAGACAGGTCTCTTTTGAGACTGAACTGGGTGACGCAGGAGAAGCGGGCAGTATTCTTGCAAATTCAATCGTTATTCCAAGCTGGAACGCGATTTTTGAATCCACTCGCTTTCTGGCAGAACATGGCGGAGGGGCTGTCCTCAACGTCTCTTCCCATGCGGTCTTGAAGAGCGAGGGTAAGCTCAAAAAAAATGTCTACTATCGAGCGGCTAAGGTTGCTGTGGAAAACGTGATTGAATCGTTACGGCCTGATGCAGAGAAAAAAGGTGTCAGGTTAGTAAACCTACGACCCGCAATTGTAGACACTCCTCAAAACCGAAAAGAAAATCCAGCTGTGACCGAGGATCAGTGGGCCTTGGCGGTAAAGCCAATCACAATTTTCCATTGGATTGAAAATAATGCGGACAACTTCAATCTTGAGGATCCAGAGTTTCCAAGCAAGCTCGAACTTTAGCCAGAAACCGCTCGGGAGGGGATGTTCTCTCCCGAGCGGTAAACTTTTTTAGTTAAAATCTCAAAGAATCCCCTATTTTATAATCTCCCACCCGAGTGCGTTTGATCGAAAGTATAGTAGCGCCAATACCCAAAGAAGTACCGAGGTCATTTACAATACTCCTGATATAAGTGCCGGAAGAGACATGGGCGGAGAAAGACCCCACCCACCCCTCCCCTTGATTAAGGGGAGGGAAAACCAGCAGAGTCTGTTTCC
>DATDVC010000022.1:0-23813 GCA_036517695.1 Minisyncoccota bacterium | reverse complement strand
TTCGGACAAAAAGTCCGGATGGGAAGCGCCTCGCCACGTGATCTCGTAAAGATTTTACGTGGATGATATAGTCCATCCCTCTTAGAAATTTGAGGATAAATGTAACTCATTGGTCGTAGGTTCGAATCCTACCCGCGGAGCCATCAAAAAGACCTTGTTTATCAAGGTCTTTTTGTATGACCTATATAGGGTTCAGAACTTATGTATAATATAACTATGAAAATCCCAGAACTAAAAATGAATAGAGCGAAAGAGCTAATTCATACAAGTAAGCATATTGCACTTGCTACCACAAACGCAGACGGCTCACCTCACAATAGCCCCGTAAGATACTTCTTTGATGAAAAACTTGAAAATATATATTGGGGTTCAAATGCCGAAGCTTTACATTCTCAAAATATATTAAGAACGGGTCAGATATTTGCGGTTTTATTTGATAGGATAGAATCTGGTGGTGTTTATATAAAATGCGAAGGTGGTCACATACTTGAAGGAAAAGAATTAGAAGTTGGGTTAGAGATTACTAACTCTTTTAGAGCAAAGGAAGGGGAACAAAAAATTACCCTAGATTATTATTCAGCAGGAAGTGTTCAAAAACTGTGGTCAGCAAAAATTACTAATTTATGGATAAATATGCCAGTAAGAGATGAAAATGGTTTCATTTTAAGAGATGAGAGGGTAGAACTAGAAAGAAATATTTTACTGAAAAATATTCAAATATAAATACGTAGGTACTTATTTATCCCGCTCAACTGCAAATCACTCTTAATCTTTACCCAATCCAGAGTTCTGAACTCGTCCAACATGCGGAGCAGAGTGATTATTCAAAAAAACATCTCATCATGTGAGGTGTTTTTTGTTAAAAAACAGTGACTCCCCTACTATTTACACTCCTTGACTTTTAAGGTGTAATTTGCTATGCTCTCTAGAGGAGACTCAAAATGACAGCTCAGAAAAAAGAAGACTTCTTTGCGTATGTTTTTATGTTGGTGTTGTCCATTGCAATGGCGATGGGCTCACTGACCAACGCACTCGGAATCGACGGGTGGTGGATCCCTACCATCCAGTGGTCAAACACAATCCTCTGGGTTGCAATGACGATCATGGCGGTGAACATGTTGTACCGCTTCACTCGACATGAATAAACCGAGCCCAATAGCTCTGCACGGAAAAGCAAAACACTTGCTGTCCCGTGTGGAGCTTTTTCGTCTATACAAAACAATTTCTAACTTCCTCTATCAATCGGAGCTCGTAAAAATCTTAGGTCGTCAGAAATGGCTGTATTTACAAGTTAATATTTTTGTATTAGTATAAATTTAGGAGGTTCCACCAAATGTCCAACCGAGTTTCTGGTAACAGCCCAGCCAATGAAAGTTTAGTCTCGTATTTCGAAGGTTTGGGGATTATTCCCCCTCCTCGAACAGGTGGTTGTTTGAGTCTCAAACACTATCTGGAACATGGTTATCCCGGCTTGCATGGACAAGACAAGTCGGAACGGGTTGCCATCATCAGATCATTACAAAAACAGCTCGTAGGCAAAAAAGTGCGTATCCCCTTCACACAACAGGTTGGTAGAGTGTCGTACATAACGGCTCTCTCTCCACAACACATGCAAGAGGCTATGTCTGTTCGCAAACCAGGAGAACAAACCCCTGCATGTCTTCGCTTTATGATTGTTGGGGAAGACGGCAAGAGTCTTGGCCTAAAAATAAGGAGTGTTTTTGAGCTCGATGAGTAATTCCCAATCGAAAACCGCAACGTCTCCCTGGCGAGGCGGTTTTTTTATTTACTCCGTGTTTTATAGTTACATATTTTTATTTAAATCGCAGTCGAACCAAAGAGAGGAAAAGTGGTATACTGCATCTAAAGAAATGAATTGGATTAAAAAAAATATTGAATATTTGAAGGATAACCCGCAGGGATATTGGTTTAAAAGAAAACTTTATGGCTGGGGTTGGACGCCAGTGAAGTGGCAAGGGTGGCTTGTCGTGGCTATCGCTGTGGCTATTTTTGCTTTTGGTATATACGTGGGAGAAACAGACGATGCGCCTGGTGCGACGCTTTTGGGATTTTTATTGATGTTCGCCATCATATTCTTTTTTGGATATAAAAAAGGAGAAAAACCTCGCTGGCAGTGGGGCTTGCCAAAAGATCATGACCTTACTTGATTAACGGTGCGGGCAGCCAGCCCAGCAACACGGCCGACGCTTGCCTGCTTTAAGCTCTTGAATCAATCGTTTGATATGCTGTTTTCTTGTTTCTGGTTTTTTAACCGAAACTGTCCAACAAATCCATTCGTTGCGCGCGAGTGGAGTGAGGCTCTTCCAAGCCAAGAACACTGCTTGGTTTGAAGCGAGAGCATTTTTCAGATCAGATGGCACCGTATGCGCCACCCCGCTTGAAACCGCTTTTTTCATATCAAAATTATACCAGACAAAAATGTTGAGTGTGCTACAATGTATCGATTAAACTTAAGCAAAAAGATATGGACAAAGTGGAACATTTTGAAATACCCGCCGATGATACTGTGAGAGCTAGAAAATTTTATGAAGAAACTTTCGGCTGGAAAACAGCCGAGTGGCCAATGCCAGGTGGTGGAGTTTACATAGGTCTCCACACCGGACCAACCGATGAAAAAAACATGCTTGAAGAAAAGGGTTTTATCAACGGGGGCATGTTCCAGCGAGGGGAAAAATTTGCGGCAAAAGGAGTGGTGATCACCCCGGTAGTCAAAGATATCGTTGCTTCGATTGAAAAAGTAAAATCAAACGGCGGAAAAGTTGTTGCCGAACCGACAACAATCCCCGACATGGGAATTTATGCTTACATTGAAGACACCGAAGGCAACATGATCGGCCTTTGGCAAAATCTTAGAAAGGAGTAAATCATGGAAGGATTGCCAAAATCAAAACCTGAACGAATTTCTTCTTACTCCCCGGAATATAGGGAAATAAGAGAAAAAATGCGTGAAAGAGTACCGGAAAGTGCTCGCATATTCGGGGAGAGTGAACTCGAGGACGTAGATAATATGCGAAAACATATCGAGATACTCAAAGATTGGATCGGTGAAGAAAAAGATGAAGAAAACATAAAAAAATGGAAAGAACATATAGAAGCCTTCGAAAGATATAGTCAAAACAACATTTCAAGATTAAAAGAAAGATTAAGAGAAGCTGTAAAGCGAGGGCCAGTTGATACTATTCCATTTTTTGAAGTAGCATCTGTTTCCGAGAATATCGAACAAATGCTAAGGAGTGAGGTAGATTATTTTGATAAAATTGAAAAAAAGATCGGATACGACGAAGACACACTTTTTATACTATTTGAAGACGGGCTTGTCTCTGACAAAGTATTCGAAGAGATGGTGCGAGTGTATGTAAAATTGTGGGAGAAAAGACAAGAACAATTTCACGAAAGAATACCGCAAATTTTGGCAACATTTAGAGATAATGCTCTGCAAGCAATAAAAGAAGGTAAATTACCTATAACAGAGGAACTACTGGAAGAGAGAATGGGAGATACTAGAGTTTATTTAGCGGATGATTTGCAGATAAAACAATGCACGAGTGGAGATTATGATGTTGGGGAGGGAGCAATAAGAGTAGCATATAGGGAAAATATAGAAGCTCAGGAGAAAACAGTTTTTCATGAAATGATCCATGCCCTTTCTGGTCGGACTATATTAATCGAAGAAAAAGGATATTTTCCGGACGAGATGCTGGAGCACCAGCGTGTAGGCTTCAGATTCAATGTATACGACAAAAATGGTGATTGGGCAGGAAAACGATTTCGATGGTTAAATGAAGCGGTAACCGAAGAGATTGCCGTTGAGTTATCCAAAGCAAACCCAGAACATCAGTCATACCATGCGGAACGAGAAAAGCTTAAAGAGCTTTATGATAGTGGTCTGTCTAAAAAATTGGTTTATGAAGCTTACTTTGAAAATTACGATCCTGATTCTAAAGATAAAATCCCGAAATGGAAAGGGCTGATAAAAACCATCAGTAACATTGAATCATTGATTGGTAATATAAGTGCGACAAAACATTTAAAAAACATAGAAGAAAAATTGGAAAGATAAAAATGAGCATATACTTTTACTCGATCGCAAGCGTTTTGATCGTAAGCCTGATTTCTCTCTTGGGCGTTTTTGCTCTTTCTCTCAAAGAAACTTTGGTGCGCAAATATTTGTTCTTGTTGGTAAGTCTTGCGGTGGGAGCGCTCATCGGAGACGCCTTTATCCACCTCATACCGGAAGCATTTGAAAACACCGAGAACCCGACAGCGATTTCTCTCTCAATCATTTTGGGTATTTTTCTTTTTTTCTTGTTGGAAAAATTTTTGCACTGGCATCGCCACGACACGGATGAACCTTCGGCTGTTCACCCGAGCGGGCGGATGATTTTATTTTCAGATTGCATACACAATCTTCTGGACGGAATGATAATCGCCGGAAGCTACATGATAAACATCGAAGCAGGCATCGCGACCACACTTGCCATAATATTGCATGAAATCCCACAAGAAATAGGCGACTTCGGAGTTTTGGTCCATTACGGGTATTCCACAACCCGCGCCCTTATTCTAAATTTCCTCTCTGCTCTCGCGGCGCTAGTCGGAGCAATAATAGTGCTTCTCATCGGAGAAACTGCCCAATCAGTCGCTCTATACCTTGCGCCCATTGCGGCCGGAGGGTTTATCTACATAGCGATGGCAGACTTGGTCCCCCAACTCCACAAAACAAAAAAGGTGCCCCACTCTTTACTCCAATTGATTTCGGTTGTTATTGGAATTGTCGCTATGCTTTTTCTTTTGAAACTTGAAGTTTAGCTTCTAACTTGCACTTTTGGCATCTACACCCAAACGGCTTGATAAATTCATCAAAATATTCCGTATCATAATCATAAGTAAGCTCCTCTCCGGTCTTTATCTTTCTCAAAGCGAAGACATAGATGCGTCCGCGTTTGATGTCTATCTCGCAATTCGGTTTGCATGAATGATTTATATATCTTGCGACATTTAAGCGAGAAGCGCCGTCTATGAAGCGGTTTTTATTTGTTTCAAACAAATACTTTCCGCCTTTTTCGTCAGCTTCTTTGGAGTTTAGCACCGGGCCGAAGTATTCAATGACAAACCCGCCTTTTTCTATGAGAGAATTGGTAAAAAGACCGAGGCCGGCGACAGACTTTTTTACCGTCAAATCTCTTTTTATTTTCTTGTATTTTCTTGGAAGCTCTTTTTGCACGAGAAGTATTATACACAAAAATGCATAAAACCAAACTTTTTTCAGACTCCCACGCCTCGATTATGCTATAATCAAAAATATTACCAAGCCATAAAAAACATGAAAACTTTTTTTATTCTCATATTGATTATCTTGCTTGGATCAGCTTTCTTAAGCGCAAAAAGTCTTATAAAACCAGAGAAACAGGAACCGATCAAACAAGAACCAACCGAAGACACTCCGCCGAGTGACATACAAGCCCACATAGATTCGAAAAAAGATTTGATCGTGCTTGAAAGCCCGAAACCTCTCGAAATGATCTCTTCGCCCATCACACTTACCGGCAAGGCGCGCGGGACTTGGTTTTTTGAAGCGAGTTTCCCCGTCACAGTAGTTGATTGGGACGGAAAAATAATCGGGGAAGGCCATGCAGATGCGGTGCTTGACCCAAATGACCCAAATTCGACGTGGATGACCGAAGACTTTGTGCCATTCAAAGCAGAAGTAACTTTTGACCTGCCGGAAAACGTAGGCGAATTTAGCAACAAGGGTGCAATAATCCTCCGCAAAGCCAACGCTTCCGACCTTCCCGAAAACGACGACGCCCTCGAAGTGCCAATCCTCTTTTGGGAGCAAGGGTAAACTACCTTAACCACCTCTTTTTTGAAACGTCTGAAATCCGCCATAAAATAACGGCAATTTGACAAGCCCTCAATATCATTGACAAATGATATTGAGTTTGCTACACTATTTCTCAGATACAAAAGCCGCTTTCCCGTGCGTTAATCGGGAGAAAGGAGCCATATTTATGGCCTGGAGTCAGAAAAAGTTGTTTTCGTTTGCCACGAAGTGCGAGGGTTTTAACCTCAGACTGGAGTCCGGACTGAAGAAGAGGGGCGCCAAAGTCGTTTTCGTGCTTGCACGATACGACGGGCCACTCGATCCAAGTGAGTTGATTGAAGGGGTCAAGTATTCCGACCGAATTCTCAACGGGACTGCTTTTCCGGCGAAGACTGTGTGTAAGGCGTTTGAGCACGCCCAGATGCGCGCAGACGAGCTGGGGCAGGAGGTTCGGATTGTAATGGAGGCGTTTCTCAAGGAGGAGTTCGGCGGTGATGACGACATGTTTGCCATTGCCACGATAAAGCCCCAAGAGGTCTTTGAGCCCGTTAATATTCCGGCTCCTATATGCTCAATGTGTTCGCGACAGGCCACACAGAAGTGTCTGGCCGGTCTCAAAGGCAACAGACACGGTGGTGGCGCAGTGATCATCGAGTACGGATGCGATGAGCACATTAGCGAAATCAGGAATCACTGGAGGTAGCAGTTCTTTCTCGAGGGTGAACCATGTGTTCGCCCTCCTGATCTAGACTCACGAATGAAGTTTATTCGCGAGCCAAGAGACAGGAAGTTCTTTCGTAAATCACGTTTTTTGTGGTTTGAGATTCTGGAAGATTCTTTGGAATAGGAGAAAATATGGCTGCTTCGGCTGGTATGTTTTACTCAAGCGATTGCGAGACATTCCATCGCTTCACCGAGGAGTTGCTCGAGGACAACAAGTTCTTTTCGGACAACTTCCTTTTCGAAGGCATCAGATTGATAACCGGGGAGATAATCTACCAGAGAGCTGGCGGACCCAACCCCGAAGTCAAAATCAGCACAGTCCCTGGTCCTCGCTACGAGTGGACCTGCCGCTGCTGCAAAAAGACCATTTACCGAGAGATCAAGTTCGACTGGTCAGGCCCTGCATTTTATTGCTACGAATGTATGGACACAGCTGACCGGCTCCCCAACTGACCGGTACAAGAGAATCTTCCATACCTCATCAAGCCCCGCAAAACATCGCGGGGCTTCCATCAAAGTTTTCTTTACGAAGAATGTTTTGATGGGAGTTCTTTTTGAAATCAAATCATAGGAAGGAGTTTAGAAATGGGAAAAGCAGGAGTTGAACCCGACGCAGTCAATGCGATGTGGTGCAACCAGGCGGACCGAATGGTCAAAGCCAAAAACCATGCTCGCATGGCGCGCAATCGCGGAGAACATCTGTCTGCTCACAGCATTATGCTGTCAGCATACATCACGGCTCTAAGTGGTAATCCCGCTGAAGGCCAGCATCCTGTGAAGTTCTTCGTTCTGGCGCTCTGGCATGCACTTTGCATGTCTCGTCGGATCAAGGAACTCAACCACAACCAGCTCGACGTGTGGCTTCAATTCATGTTGAAGTTCCGGTCGAAGTTGCCGATCTTCAAAGGCGTCCTGAACAGGATGTTGGTCGAAGGAGCCGCTCGGGAAATTGCCTCGGCAGAAGCGGACGGGAAACCACATCAACGGGCGTTGGCTTTCATGACTTACGCCGAAACTATCTGCGCCGTAAACGGAGACAAACGGATGGTGGAGCTCAATATCAAGTTCGCTCTTAACCGCGAACAAGAGATCCGAGCCGAACCCGATCAACCGATGGGACTTCGCCAATTTGTCCGAGTTCTTCGGAAAGCTGGCGAGTTGCACCTGAAGCCGAAGATGAGAAACGCAGATCCCACTTCGTTTGCACAAGCTCAACTCTACCTCCAGCACGCTCTCGACCTTGCTCGCGGGGAAGCAAATGCGCCGGACCAGGTGGACAAGATCCTTTCACTGGTCCACTTCTAATCAACCGCCCACACCCGGACAAAATCCGGTGGAGGGCGGATTTTGTTTATTTTATTCCTGTTGTCTATTTACTAAAAAAGTGATCGATGAGTTCGGATTTTGAAATATATTGAGACGCCTGATTAAAGATTGCTTTGAGAGTGCCTTTTGGAACAGGATTTCTTTTCGGCACCAAAAGAGTTTCAGCACCTGCAACAGAAAATCTTTTCAGTTTTACATGGCTTCCTTTTTACCCTTGAACAGAAAAGCCGAAACCAGATAAAATTTTTATTACATCTTTGCCGGACAAAACTTTAAGCTTTCGCCCCATGAAGATCTAAAGACAGTTCAAAATTTGTAAGAATAGACGGGGTACTAGAAAAACCAAGAGATACCGGATCCTCTCCTTCAAAATAGAGTTCTACGGCTTCTTTGATATTTTCTCTAAGCTCCTCAAAGGTTTTGCCGTCAGTAACTATGGACACATTGGCGCCTTCAGCAACATACACTCCATCCTCTTGGGTTATAAAAAATTGTATTATGTTTTTCATAATACAAGGCATTATAGCACATTTCAGAAAACTTACTCCAACTTATCTTCTTCCAAAAATTTGGATGCTTCGGTTGTGATGATGACAATATGACTTCCCCGTTTTACCTCAAGCACGCCACCCGCAATTTCAGCGCGAAGTTTTTTGCCTTCGGAAACTATTTTGACCATCCCCTTTTCAAGAGTCGAGACAAGCGGAATGTGGTTGGGAAGAACCGTGATTTCTCCCGACGTGGTTTTAAGATTTACAGAAGCGACTTCCCCATCCCAAATCAACCCGTGAGGCGTGATTACTTTTAAGTTTATCATTCTACTTTTTAATTTTTTACTTGCCCTCCATCACTCCCTTGATTCCTCCTTTCATGTAGAAATTTTGCTCCGAAATGTGGTCGAGCTTTCCGGCCAAAATGTCGCTAAATCCGGAAATGGTTTCTTCGAGCGGAACATAAGCGCCGGGAATATTGGTAAACACTTCGCCGACGAAAAACGGTTGGGAAAGAAACTTTTGGATTTTTCTGGCTCTCTCGACTGCGAGCCGGTCTTCATCAGAAAGTTCATCGAGCCCGAGAATGGCAATGATGTCTTGAAGTTCTTGATATTTCTGGAGTATTGCCTGCACGCCTCTGGCCACCCTGTAATGCTCTTCGCCGACGATAGACGGCTCAAGAATAGTTGAGGCCGACGCAAGAGGGTCAACGGCCGGATAAATGGCAAGCGAAGCCAAAGATCGCGAGAGAGCGACAGTCGAATCAAGGTGGGTAAAGGTGGTCGCTGGTGCAGGATCGGTGTAATCGTCTGCCGGCACATAAACGGCCTGGATGGAGGTTATAGAGCCGTTGTTGGTTGAAGTAATGCGCTCTTGAAGCTCACCCATCTCGCTTGCCAGAGTCGATTGATAGCCGACCGAAGAAGGCATTTTGCCAAGAAGAGCGGAGATTTCGGAACCCGCTTGAGTAAAACGGAAAATATTGTCGATAAAAAGTAGAGTGTCTTTGTTTTCTTCGTCTCTGAAATATTCGGCCATCGAAAGCGCCGAGAGGGCCACACGCGCCCTGGCGCCCGGCGGTTCGTTCATCTGACCAAAAACCATAGCGGTATTTTTTATGACTCCGCTTTCGGTCATTTCTCTGTAGAGATCGTTTCCCTCTCTGCTTCGCTCACCAACACCGGCAAAAACGGAGTAACCTTCGTGTTCGGTAGCGATATTTCTAATAAGCTCCTGTATGATAACGGTCTTCCCCACCCCGGCTCCGCCAAAAAGACCAACCTTGCCTCCCTTAAGAAACGGGCAAATCAGATCAATAACCTTGATCCCGGTCTCTAAAATTTCGCTTTTGGTGTTTTGATTGGAAAGAGAGGGAGATGGCCTGTGAATGGAGTATTCTTTCTCTTTTGAGACTTCGCCTTTGTTGTCGATTGGATTCCCCGCAACATCAAAAAGTCTGCCTAAAACGCCCCTTCCCACAGGAACCGAGATCGGTTTCCCCAAAGCCTCGACTTCAATTCCGCGCCTCAAACCATCGGTTGCAGACATGCTGATTGCCCTCACGGTACCAAGTCCCAAATGCTGGGCAACCTCGAGTATTACTTCCCGACCCTCGTCTTTGACTTTGAGAGCAGACTTGATTTCGGGCACCGCGCCGTCAAATACTGCATCCACGACCGGCCCTATGATTTGCGTTATGACTCCTTTCATTCTAAATATTGTTAATGCTTTTAAAGTTTAACTTATGGCTTCAGCCGCGGAAGATATTTCTATTATTTCCTTGGTTATCGCCGCCTGGCGAGCTCGGTTGTAAGTAATCTCGAGTTCTTTGCCTATCTTTTCCCCGTTTTCGCTTGCTGACTTCATGGCAACCATGCGACCCGACTCTTCACTTGCTCTCGACTCAAGTATCGACTGAAAAATTTGAATGGAAACCAATTCTGGCACAATCAGATCAAGCACCGTCTCCGGCGAAGGCTCGTATAAATATCTTTTGAAACCCCTGTCTTTAAGCGATCTAATCTTTATGTCGTCTTCAACTCCACCCAAATGTTCTATCATATTTTTAAGACTTTTTTCCGAAACAGGAAGAAGCTCCCTCACAGCTGGCTCACGGGAAAAAACAGAAAGATAGTTGGTGTAAATTATCAACGCTTTCTTATATTTTCGAGTCGCATATTCTGAAAGAATAAAATCGTATATTTTCTTTCCTCCTGAAAAAGAATTTACTTCTTTGAAATCACCGAAAGACTGCAGTATTTTGCCCGGAAGCTTTCTTGCGTGGATCTCCGCATATTTTCCTATCGTAACATACTCCACTTTTTCATCTTTGTAATGATGAGAAGAGAAATATTTTTTTGCCGCTTTCAATATCTGCGTATTGTATCCGCCACACAAGCCTTTGTCGCTCGCTATATAAATAACCAAAATCTTTCCTTCTTCGCTTCTGGCATCCAGAAAAACATTTTTGTGGAATATGTCGTAAGATATGTTGACCAAAAGTTCCAGGGCAAGAGTTGCATACGTCCTAGTTAGGAGAGCGTCGTTTATTGACTTCTTCATCTTGGCTCTGGCTATCATTTCCATGGCCTTCGTTATCTTTTGCAAAGATTTTACTGATTTTATTTTCTGTTTTAACTGTTTGATGTTTTCAGCCATTTTACTTTATTTTGATTCGCTTATTGCCATCGAAAATCCTTCGACAAATTCCTTCAGCATCTTTTCTGTTTCTTCGTCCCACAGAGATTCTATTTTTGAGAGCAGTCCCTCTTCGGAAGAAATCAGGAGTTCCAAAAATTCTTTTTCCCATTTTTTTACGGCGCCAACATCGACGTTGTCCAAATAACCGCCATTCACGGCATAAAACAAAGCAACTTGGGCGCCCACTCTCAACGGCGAGCCGTTCTTTTGCTTCAAAAGTTCAGTGACTCTCCTACCCCTCTCTAAAACTTTTTTTGTTTCTTCCTCCAGATCGCTCGCAAATTGAGAAAAGCTTTCAAGCTCTCTGTATTGAGCCAAATCAAGCTTCAAACGACCGGAGGATTTCTTCATCGATTTTATTTGAGCACTGCTCCCCACTCGAGAAACCGATTGGCCTACGTTGATTGCCGGCCTCACACCCTTGTTGAAAAGCGAGCTTTCAAGGAAAATCTGTCCATCCGTTATGGATATGACATTGGTCGGAATATAGGCGCTTATGTCTCCGGCTTGAGTTTCAATGATCGGCAGGGCAGTGATTGACCCTCCCCCAAATTCTTGCGACCTTCTTGAAGCTCTTTCCAAAAGGCGAGAATGTAGATAGAAGACATCGCCAGGATAAGCCTCTCGCCCGGGAGGCCTTCTAAGCAAAAGGGACATTTCTCTGTAAGCGACAGCATGTTTTGAAAGATCATCATAGACTATTAGCACATCCTTGCCCTTGTCCATAAAATATTCCGCAAGAGCAGTGGCAGAGTATGGCGCAACAAAAGAAAAAGGCGCGCCATCAGAGCTCCCAGCCAAAACTACCGTAGTGTAAGAGAGAGCATCCCGCTCTTTCAGAAAATTTACAACTCTGGCAGTTTTTGATTTCTTCTGACCTATTGCAACATAAATACAAATTACATTTTTGCCTTTTTGATTGACTATGGCGTCCAAAGCAATCGCGGTTTTACCGGTTTGCCGATCGCCAATTATAAGCTCCCTCTGGCCTCGACCTATTGGGATCATGGAGTCAATGGCTTTTATACCGGTTTCCAAAGAGACAGAAACAGGTTCGCGCTCCATCACGCCTGGGGCCTGTCTTTCGACCAAATATTCGGCATCGGCGCCGATCTCTCCGCCTTCATCAATCGGCCTCAAAAGAGCGTCCACAACCCTACCCAAAAATGCCTCTCCGACCGGCACCGAAAGAACTTTTCCGGTCCTTTTTACCGTGTCGCCTTCTTTTATTTTTGCATTGGCGTCCAAAATTACCGCACCGACGAAATCTTCTTCCAAGTTGAGGGCAAGGCCTACCGCGCCAGATTCAAAGATCAGCTTTTCGGAAGCTTTTGCGCCAAAGAGCCCGGAAATTTTTGCCACCGAGTCATAGACTTCGACAACACTCCCAGCTTCCTGAAGCTCCGGTTCCGGTTTGAACTCGGATATTTTCTTTTTTAGATTTTCTATCAAACTTTCGGTTTTCATCTGAAATTTATTATCTATTAATGCCTTCTTTTAATTTTTTAGAAAAAGCGCCAGCCATCTCTCCTACCCTGCCATCAAAAATCATACCGTTATAAGAAGCCAGAAAACCCGCGCTGACCAGAGGGTCTTCAAAAATTGAGATCCCGGCACCCGCCGGCACAGAAAGAGCTTTTTTTATTTTTTCGATGGAAGCGCTGTCCATGTCTGAATTTCTCCTTGTTTTTATTTTCAAAAATTTCAAATCACCCTCCCGCTCCCTTTTGAGAGAAATCACGCGTTCCGCCTTAGGAAACAAGCCCAAAAGTTTGTTCTTCTTCAAAAAAGCGAAAATTTTTTCGTCTGCTCCAGGCAAATCACTTCCTGCCACGTCTTCTAACAGCTTTGCGATAATTTTGTGTGAAATCATTGGCGTCTAGAAATTAGGAATAAGACGCCATTTTTCGAGCAAAAGAGGTTTTTGTTTCCTCGCTCAAATCTTCGTCAATAAGCTTTTGAGCCCCGGAAACAATTAAGTCCGCCGCTTCTTCGTGTATCCTTGTCCTGGCCTCCCTTTCCTTTCTTGAAATTTCTTCCATTCCATCTTTGATTATGCGTTCCTTCTCCTTTTGAGCCTCCGATTGGAAGTGGAGCACGATCTCATTGCCTTTTTCTTCGGCGCGATCTGTAACGTGTTTTGCTTTTTTGTGCGCTTCCACTAATACCGCCTTGCTATCAGTTTCGGCTCTTTCTAATTTTTCTTCGGCTTGCCTCGCAGAAAACACGCTTTCTTCAACTTTCTTTTTTCTTTCCTCTATCGCTTCCTCAAGCGGAGACCACAAAAACTTTTTAAGAATCCAAAAAATAATAAGAAAATTGACCATGTTGGCCAAAGCCAACTTCCAGTTAAAACCTATTTTAGCCAATACTTCAAAAATCATTTGATCTCTCTTAGGAATTAAACTTATATAATGAAGAACATAACTAAGGCGTATATAGCCGTAGATTCACACATGGCAACACCGATGATCATCTTGCTAAAAATGGAATCGGTCTCGGCTGGATTTCTTCCTATCGACTCGAGAGCTTTGGCTACAACCATACCTTCACCAATCGCCGTACCAACCATGGAAAGAGCGATGACCCCTTTTGCGATCATTCTTGCCGCTTCAACTGTTAAAAATGCTGTTTGTTCCATACTATTTTTACAAATAAACTAATAAATTATAAACATCGAAAAGGTTTTTAGCCTTCATCGGGTTTTCTGGCTTGAGCATAATACACTGTTATAAGAGAAGAAAATACGACCGCCTGCACCAGTCCAAACAAAAGAGACATGGACATCCACAAAGTCGGAGCAACGAAAGCCAGCGCCCCAAACAAAACGACGATAAGAACCTCTCCGGCGTAAATGTTTCCAAACAAACGCAAAGAAAGCGATATTATTTTCGCTAATTCGGAGATTATGTCAAGAAGCCCGATGCCAAAATTTATGATTGCAAAAAGGCCATCTTTTATCCCAGATTTGAAACCCAGGAAAACCTGCTTGAATTGGAAAAATTTGCTGAAATACTCCACAAAACCAAAATCCTTGAGGGCTATGGCGTTTATTATGAGTATCATTCCGAGGGCGATGCCGAAAGTGGTATTGAAATCTGCAGTAGGGGTGCGAAAAATTGAAATGCCGTTGTAAGAAAAACTTGAGAGTCCGGGAATTATGGAAATGAGGTTGGAAACCGCCACAAAAGCAAAAATGGAGGCGGAAATGGGAAAAATTAATTTTGCTTGAGCAGAGCTTCCACCTAGCTTTTTAAGAAAAGTAGACAAAACTTCATAGAACATTTCAACCACAGCAAGAAAACTACCATAGCTCTTTTTTAGAGCATGTTTTGTATAAAAAACCAAAAAGACAAACAAAATAGTTACCAAAAAAGAAAGTAAGAAAGAGTTTGATACCGGCCATCCGTAAAAATTAAATACGATATCCGGAGCCACATTGGGTATTTCACTTTTGATCTGGAAAAAATTCATCTGATTTATTTTCTTTTATTTTTTGATTTAACTCTTTTATTTCACCGCTTATTTTCTTGAATTTATGGAAAAAAGCAACCCAACTCAACACAAATGCCGGCAAAAGCAACGCCAACTGGGAGCCCCTCGAAAGATCCAACATTTTGCCCAGGACCAACGCCAGCGCCGCCGGCAGTCCAAAAATTATAAATATCTCGAAAGCAAGAGAATATATTTTTTTCCTTGCCACCTCTCTCTTTTCTTCCAAAATTTTCTTATTTTCTTCTTCCATAAAAAACAAGTTAGATATTGTATCTTGTTCGCAACTTAAAGTCAAAATGGGTATAATTTTTGCATGGCTGATTTTTTGTTTTTGACAGTGACATACGCTGGTGGATATATGGTTACCGGAGTAGTTTTGTGCCTTTCGGTGTTTTTGTTTTGGAAGCACGGACACAAAGAAAAGATTTTGCCAATGATGATTTCGGTCATCGGGAGCATGGCCACAGTTTTGATAATAAAATACTTTTTTGACTTACCGAGGCCGGAAGGCGCGTTTTATACGGAGATAACCCCTTCCTTCCCATCCGGACACGCCGCCATTGCCCTCTCGCTTTACGGATTTCTTCTTTACAACGCATGGAAATCCAACAAACACCATCTAAAAAATCCTTTGGTGATTTTGCTTTTTATTCTAATTTTGCTTATCGGGATCAGCCGACTTTATCTGGAAGTCCACTATTTGAAAGACGTGCTAGTTGGATATGCGATAGGGTTTTTATGGTTGCTTATCGGCAGAAAATTCGTACTTCCTAGCAAGATCTAAAATGAGAGAGCGGACGGCCTCTGGATTTGCCGCGTCTTTTATTATTATGTCCCTGTCATGTCCGGCAGTCTGTATGTGAAGTGTGCCAAATTTGAAAAAAGTTTCCAGAAGCCCCCTTGTTTCGACTGTGATGTCCTGTATCTGGCGAAAACCGAAGCTTGTCACTTCCCTATGGAAAAACCCCTTCTGCTCCACATCAAGTATCCTCCTATCGGTAACCACCCAAAGATCCAAGTAGTAGTCAGTCCATTCTATAAAAAATATTATCCACAAAAGAAGGAGCCAGAGAGAATACCAAAGCAAGACTCTTTCGGGAAGCAGTCTTTCTATGCCTCCGACTCCGAGTTCAAAATAATATTGAAACTGTGATCCATAAAACAAAAAAACGTATAAAAGAAGTGGAATAAAAGCGCCAAAAACAAAACCTAATATTTTGGGCAAGATTACAAACCAATGCCTTCTTGCGACCATTATTATTTTTTCTCCGTCTTCAAGTTTGATCATTTTAGTTTAATCCCAAAAATGCCCCGCAGAGCAAAATAACCGCCACTCCAAAATACAAAACTTCCATCGTTTTCAAGATTTTCCCCCCTAAACCATATTTGTGCCAATGGAAAAATAATATGGCCGAAGCAACTCCGGCAAAAAAAGCTACCAAAAAGAAAGCAAGATTTGCAATGGAGTCTCCCGAAATCTCTATTGCAGGAAAAGTAAAAGGCAAGTTTGTAAATTCCATGGGTTAATTATACTTCACCAAAAAATCATTGACCATACGCACAGCGCGGGAAGCATTTTCGGCAAGCATCAATTCTTCTCGCAAATTTTTGACCGCTTGATGCCAAGCAAGGTCCTCCTTAGCCAAAGCAACAAAGGACAAGTATGATTTGAAATGTTTTTTCATTACTGCAAAACTTTTGATGTCGCCAAGTTTTTCTTCGAAGAGAGCGGTGTGTTCGGCAAGCACTTCCAATCTTTTTTCCCAAGTTGGTTCATGACTGGCAAACAAAAAAGGGTTGCCAAAAATCGCTCGGCCGAGCATCACTCCATCACAACCAGTTTCTTCTGCTTTTTTGTAAGCATCTTCAATACTTTCGACATCGCCGTTTCCAAAGATGAGGGTTTTGCTTTGATTTGAGGGAGAAAAGTCTTCTGAAAAAAGTCTGGCCGAGTCCGTTTCTACGGACGAGGAGACCCGAGGACTTTTTGAAGAAGAGCTTTTCTCCCGAAACTGCGACATAAAATAGTCTCGTATCTCCACCGCCCTTTTAACGCGCGCCCACCGTGCCGGGACTTTTGACATTTCTTTTCTGGTCCGAGCATGAATCGTTATTACTGCAGGTTCCGCTTCAAGCAAAGCCGGCAAAAATTCCTCCAATTCATCTTTGTTGTATCCAAGACGGGTTTTCACTGACACAGGAATTTTGCCACTGACCCCTCTCTTCGCCGCTAAAATAAGTTCCTGCGCCAATTTTGAGTTCTTTATTAAAGCCGCCCCGGCTCCCTGTTTTTCGACAGATTTATCTGGGCAACCCATATTGATATCCACCCCGTCAAAACCGAGCTCGAGAGCAAGCTCTGCCGCCTTTTCCATTATCTCCGGCCGGCTGGTGAAAAATTGAGCGACGATCGGCCGTTCATCCTCGCTGTATTCCAAATCTTTTAAAAGTTTCTTCCGACCCACCTCCGGCGCCAACATCAAGCCGTCAGCCGAAACAAACTCCGTATAAGTAACATGCGAAATATCCGAATATTTTGAAATAATGCGTCTGAACGCCACATCTGTCACGTCGGCCATAGGCGCTAAACACAAAATAGGTTTACCCTGAACATTGTCGAAGGGTTTATTTAAATTTTCCCAAAATCCCAAATTTACCATTCGGGAATATTAGCACCCAAACTTCGCCGAAGCTACGCTGGGCAAGTAAAATAGAAAGCCCCCGCTTTCTCCTATAAAACCCGGTGGGTTCTTATTGGTGAATGGGGGCTTTTTTTGACGAACATCCTTCTCGCTCGGGGCGAGCAAACCCGAAGGTTTTGCTCGCCCCGCGGCCGGCGCCCATGGACTACGAACTGGAATTAGGAGGCGCGCCGAGGCCGGCGACGAGGGTGAACGCAAACGCATTTTTTTCTGTCTTACTCTTATTACCCGGCATGGAGCCGGGCGGCGAATTGGAATGGCGCATGGTTCTCTCCTTTCTGCGCTGACCAAACAAAAAAATGAACTTCAACGAACTGTTTACACAAAAAGCATAGCACAACCAAAAATCTTGTCAAGCATTTTGACACGAAAATATCATTTTGTCTTAGCTTGTGATATAAAATGGCTTAGTTAAGCTATTTTTTGACAAGGAAAAATAATTTTATGAAAGCTCGATTTTGGCGAATTTTTGGTTAAGAGTTGGGTTGGTCTCAAGGAAAAATTTGTAGTCGGCAAAAGACGTTGAAGCGATTATTTGAAGCTTTTCTGAAGACAGATACGGAAGAAGGGAGACCGGCAGATTGAAACCCAAATCTCTAGCCCGAGACAAAAAGCCCGGCAAGTCGGCGATATAAAGTATTACAGCGTTGCGCGACATCTCTTCAAGGATTGAGACAAGTGATTTTCCGATAAAGTCTTTGCCGCCACTTTTTTCAGCATGATCCAAAAAATCTTTCCACTCGAAACGCCTCAAAGGCCTGTGCTCAAGAGACGGCAGACTGCTCCCAAGCTCTATTTTTCTGGCAAGTTTTTTTAGGGTGTCATAGGCAAGAGTCAGATCGTCAGAGACAAGCAGAACATTGGCTCGCGCATCCTTCTCCAGCGCCTCTTCTAAAAGAGACGCGCCGTCGAGATAGTTGTGAGCCATAGCTTCTCCATCCATACCGGTCAGAGAAATTTTGGAAACAAATTTTGATTTCAAAAAATTTTTGCCGGAACTTAAAAGAAACATTGAGCCGATAGAGGGTATGGCGCCCAATTTTTCCCTGCTCCAAAATCTTTCTTGTCGCCTCTCTTCCTCCCAAAAAACCGACACCACACCAGAGGCAGAAACAAAATCTTCCCTGGTTTTGGAGTTTTCTGACAAAAAATTTCTTAGCTCTTTATCGGCGCCATAAACGGCTTCAGCGTATTTGGGAAGATCCACACTTTCCAGATCAATTTCCAAAGAAGAAGCTATGATGGGGACGCGATTGCGGTAGATAAATTCCCCCAGCTTTTCATCGGAAATGCCGAGATGTTTAAAAATTTTCTTGCCGACTTCCGTCTCAAAAAAAACTCTGGAAACGTCTATCTCATCAGTGTCATACAGAACGCTCGAAAGAGCATGGTCTAACTGCAAACTTTCTCCGACAAGACTCTCGCCCACGCGAGCTTTGATGCCTTGGTTAGACATCGATCTGTAAAAAACTTCGATAAAAAACAAAACTAGATACGCATCGGCAAAAAGGAAAAAGAGCGCGTCGGCCTTGCCGAAATAAAGCGGTGGGTCTCCAAAAGAAAAAACAAAAGACACCAAAGCCGCGAAAGCCGAGATTTTTCTAAAAAAATTCCTGACTTTTTTTGAAACCAGTCTGTCGATTGATATCGATAAAAAATGCGGGTAGTGCTTTTTTTTAAGTTCTTTCCAATTCATGATTTTATTTTAGACGAAGAAAAACGTTGCCGATAATACCAAGCTTCCGACCAAAACCAATGGCGCCAATGCCCATATCAAAAAAACAAAAAAAGAAAAACCAATTACAAAAAAGTAAAAAGTTGCGCCTATTATGAGCGCCGAAACCCTTACTATAAATCCGGCAATGCGAAGCGGAGTTTCAGTAACAGCTTTGAAAGCGTGTCTTTTAAAGCCCAAAGAACCTTCGTATGCTTCGCCAAATCTTTTCCATGGCGCAAAAAGGGTTTGCGAAAAAAGTTTGAAAGAAAAAAAGTTGCCGATAAACCAAAGAAGATTTCCTACCACTCCGAAAAATTCTCTAATCCCCCTGCCGTAGTGCCACTTCACATATGCAGTAAAAATCGACTCATCTTCATAATCTTTAGACATGAATTATATTGTATCAAATCTAAAAGATTTTATAAAAAAGTTTGCTACCGAAGCGAGTATCGATGTATTCAAAGCGAGCGCTCGGGTTTTTGCTTCTCTCGTCTTTGATAAGTAGAATGGCGTTGCGGGAGGAAGAGGCCAGAGTGTTTTCTTCCGGGTTAAAAATTATGTCTCCGACGTTTGTATTCATCACCGCCTTATTTTCAAGTTCAACCGACATTCCCCCGACCTCAAACCCGGCATCCACAAAATCTTTCATAAAATTTTGGTATTTCCGCATATCTTCCGGAGAGGCAAAGTTTTTGCCGATCGGGTCTGCGCTCAAAACTCCACTAAAAACCGGCCTGTCATCGTAAGCCGGAAGCCAGCCCGCCTCGACTTTTTCAAAAACCAACCCTTCGCTCGACATGAAAAAGCACTCTCCTTCAGCAAGACACCAAAGAAAATCGGGAGTTCTCTCTGTCACCTTTATCTTGAGTGCGCTCCCAAATATAGCCCTCTCTACACTAACGCTTTCCAATCTTCCAAAACTCCGCATCAAGTGCTCCGACAAACTTTCTTCATCCAGAAAAATTTTGTTTGATTTTGGCAATATTAAAAATTTTGATCCGGAAACAAAGGCGGAGGCGGCGCTTGCTAAATTTTCTTTCGACACAGTGTCGGCGCCAGAGATTTCAAAACTTTTCACCCGAAGAAAATCGGCGCGAAGCAGAGAAAAGAGACCGACAAAAAAAACGAGAACAAAAAACAAAACTGCAAACAGTTTAAAATTAAACTTTGTTTTTTTCTCGCCAGAATATTTCTTTTTGAATCTGCTTTTGTACATATCACCCCCAGCCCCCTCTTATCTTAAGAGGGGGTAACCATCTTCGATGCTAGATTTAAAATCTCATTCAATACGATATTCGAGTTTGTTATTAATTCATCATTCCAAAACCGAATTGTTTTTATATTAACACTTTTCAAATAAGAATCCCTGTCTTGATCATAAAGCTTAGCCCCTTTTTCTCTATGCTGACTTCCATCTAGTTCTATCGCTAATCTAATTTTGGGGCAGTAAAAATCTAAAATGTAAGGACCTGCACTGTATTGTCTTATGAATTTAAAGCCTTCTAATTTACTTCCTTTTAATTCATACCAAAGAATCTTTTCTGCTTTTGTTGCATTGTTTCTTAATTCTTGGTTATTTTTTCCTTCCCGCCCATATAAGGCCTCAAGACTTCAGGGATAGTGATGGAGCCGTCCGCGTTCTGGTAGTTTTCTATAATAGCGATCAAAGGACGGCCGGAAAGAGCGGTATTGTTCAAAGAATGAGCGAATTTCAATTTACCATCACTGTCTTTGTATCTGATGCCAAGCCTTCTGGTCTGAAAATCATGGAAGTAAGAGGCCGAGCCCGTTTCCCTGTATGCATTTTCGGAAGGTATCCATGCTTCGATGTCGTATTTTTTAACTTGGCCGAGCCCCAAGTCCCCCGCGCAATTTACGACGACTCGATAATGCAAACCAAGAGCTTCAGTGATCTCTTCGGTATTCCTTTGGATTTCTTCGTGCATTTTAACCGACATCTCGTGGCTGGCCTCGCAAAGTATGACCTGCTCAAGTTTGTAAAACTCATGCACGCGGATAAGGCCTTTGGTGTCTTTGCCGTGCGCTCCCGCTTCTCTCCTAAAACATGGGGAGAAGGAAATAAATTTTTTAGGCAAATCTTTCTTGTCCAAAATTTCGTCCATGTGATACCCCATGGTCGCCACCTCGGCTGTGCCTGACAAATATTCTCCGTCTTGAGTTTTATATAAATCTTCTTCTCCTTGCGGAATGTAACCCGTGCCTAAAAAAACTTCTCTCTTTAAAAGAGACGGCACCATCATCTGCGAAAATCCTTTTTTCAAAAAGTAATCTTGTGTGAAATTCCAAAGAGCAAACTGTAAAAGCACGGCTTCATTTTTTAAGAAATATCCTCGAAACCCAGCCACCTTGCTACCACGCTCAAAATCCACCAAGTTCAAATCTTGCATCAATTCAATGTGGCTTTTTGGTTCGAAATCAAACTTTGGTTTTTCACCCCACTGCTTGATTTCTTTGTTGTCCAGATCACTCTCGCCCTCCGGCACTGACATATCGGGGATGTTCGGCGTGGCAACCATCATCTTTTGCCATTCTGTCATCACGTTTTTCAACTCCTCTTCAAGTTTGCGGACTGCTTCTTTGAGAGGGATCATCTTTCTTATCAGCGCCTCCTTTTCTTCTCGCGGGACAGTGGGGATTTTTTCGCTCACTTCATTTTGCTTGGCGCGTTTTTGGTCAATTTCTTGAGAAAGCTCTTTGCGACGATCATCAATCTCGATAAGTTTTTTTACATCAAAATCGATGTGCTTTTTCTGCGCTCCGTCTTGCACCAATTCGGCATTTTCCCTTATAAATTTGATATCTAACATTTGAAAATTGTTCTAATTATCCTAATTACTCTAAAAAATTCAGTTTTCAACTTTTGGGTCGATTAGGTTAATTAGTATAATTAGGTTAATTCCTTCAATAATGCTAATAATAATATATAAATTACAATAATCCAAATGAGTTACAAGATTGCAAAATTACCAGTGAGTGATTGGCCGCCTCTTTTGACCGAAATCAACCAGCAACCGAAGGAGCTTTATTTTGTGGGCGCCGTGCCCGATTGGTCAAGGAAGCTTCTTTGCATCGTGGGCGCGAGAAAAAACACAACTTACGGAAAAGAAGCTGTGGAGACTTTGGTGGAGGGACTGAAGGGCTACCCCGTCACGATCGTATCAGGACTTGCCTTGGGGATTGACTCAATCGCTCACAGAGCGGCGATGAAAAACGGCCTGCCGACTATTGCAGTGCCCGGTTCCGGCCTTTCTCCGAGAGCTTTGCACCCGCAATCTCACCTGCGACTTGCGGAAGAAATAGTTAGAAGTGGCGGAACCTTAATGAACGAATTTGATCCAAACTTCAAAGCCACGCATTGGAGTTTCCCGCAACGCAACCGAATAATGGCGGGGCTAAGCAACGCGACCTTTGTCATTGAAGCGGAGAAAAAATCGGGCACCCTGATCACCGCGCGACTTGCAATCGAATACAACAGAGATGTATTGACTCTTCCCGGAAGCATTTGGAACACCACGAGTCAGGGGCCACACATGCTCTTGCGCATGGGCGCGACTCCGATAAGAGACAGCGCTGACCTGCTCGAAGCGTTGGGGATCAAAGACGAGTCCACCTCCGCTAAAGCTACGGCGGATGAGACAAAATATTTTGACTGCTCCGAAAAAGAAATGTTGATTGTAAAACTTTTGAATGAGCCCTTACCGAGAGACGAAATTTTGCGATCAGCGGAAAAAGAATTCAAAATGCCGATTTCTGAAACACAGACCCTGCTTTCTCTCCTCGAGCTAAAAGGTCTGATAAAGGAAAGTTTGGGGGAGGTGAGGCTGGCGTAATTTACTAATCCCTCCCCAGCCCTCCCTTTATCTTAAAGGGAGGGTGACTGCAATTTATTATTCAGTGATTTAACAATGAGTTGCGCGATCTCCCCTTTAAAGTAAAGGGGAATAAGGGGATTAGGTTAAAGGGGGTTAGGGGGTTGGAATTATTGACAGCACCACTTAAACATGATAGAATACGGGCAGAAAGAGGTGATCAATGAAATCTGTGCTTTTTTTATTGTGCCTAGCGGGGGGGCTTCCCCTACTAGCGCAACCGGATACCACCCGCGAAGAACGACAGGAGAGAGTCAAGAGGCGCCAGACGGAAAACCGCCGGCACATGGAAGAACAAATCTTCAACAACCGCGTTGAACAGGAAGTTCAACGCCGTTTGAACCTTGAACACCAGGCGGCGGCGCAAACTGCCGCTGTCCAGGCCCAACAGGCCGCAAACACCTACGGCGGGTACGGCTACAACCGGTGGGCATCCCAACCCATCTACCACATGCCCCAAGATGGCGCAGTGGCAATCGGGGAAAGAGTCTCTCTACCCAACGATATCCTGGAAACAGGAGTCAGTTGCGTAGAGAGACTTGCAGAAAAACTGGGCAAAGACGTCCAGAAGTTCTGCAAGGAAATCACCAAAGAGGCGCTGGAGGAAAGTGGGAACATTTCTCGTAGCGCCCGAAAGGCCGTAAGGTCGCCACTCGTCCTCATCCCTCGTTACGGATGGTGACCGGCCAACACGCCCGCGTGATCTCAAGCTTAAAGAGCGAGAGGCACGCGGGCGGTTTTGTTTTGCCTCTCCCCCTACCCCTCTCCAAAAGAGAGGGGTTTTTGCTTTTTATTTTATTTTTCTTTATTCTTAACTAACTATGAAGCTTTTAATCGTAGAGTCCCCAGCAAAGGCAAAGACCATCGGCAAATATGTGGGCAGTGATTTCAAAGTAGTCGCAAGCGTCGGTCACGTGCGCG
>DATDVC010000021.1:0-15562 GCA_036517695.1 Minisyncoccota bacterium | reverse complement strand
AAATTTCCAAATCAATCACTCTTCCCAGCTCATCTAGGGAAGTGATACCTCTCAATGTTTTTATTACTCCATCCTGGAGCATTGTAAGTATCTCCTGACTTTCTGCGGCTTTGTTTATTTCTCGCTCGCTTGGGTTTTGTGTTACCACGGACTCTATTTTTTCATCTATCAGTATGGCCTCGTAAATACCGGTTCTGCCTTTAAATCCGGTGAAGTTGCAAGCTTCGCAACCGACTGGACTGCAGACATTTTCCGTTTTTAGGCCGTCAAGAGAGCTTTTGTCTTTTATTTCAGCCAATACTTTTTTTATCAACTCGGCGTCTTTCTCGGATAAAGACGCGCGTTTTTTGCATTTATCGCAAAGTTTCCTGACCAATCTTTGGGCCATGGCGATATTTATGGCTGAAGTTATGACTTTTGGATTTACCCCAAGATCTATTAAGCGGGGGAAAGTGCCCGCGGCATTGTTGGTGTGGAGGGTGGAAAAAACAAGATGCCCGGTAAGCGCCGAGTTTACTGCAATCTCTGCGGTCTCCGTATCACGGATCTCGCCGACCATTATTATATCCGGATCTTGCCTTAGGGCGCTTCTTAACCCTTCTAAAAAGGTGTAACCTTTGGTTTCATCAGTCTGGGTCTGAACAATGCCTTTTATGTGATATTCAATTGGGTTTTCTATTGTGATTATTTTTACTTCTGGCGTATGGATTTTTTTTAGAAACGCATAAAGGGTGGTTGTTTTGCCACTTCCGGTGGGGCCAGTGTTCAAGATCATGCCGTTTGGTTTTTTTAGTTCTCGCAAAATAATGTCCAAAAGTTTCTCATTTATTCCAAGCTCGTCCAAAGATACTGCTATGCTGTCTGGATTTAGCACTCTAAGCACCACTGATTCGCCATAACCTCCCGGGAGCAAGGAAGTTCGTATTTCTATTTCCGTGTCGCCAAGTTTTATGCTAAAGCGACCGTCTTGGGCCTTGCCTTTTATGTTGAGTTTTAGGTTTGATATGAGCTTTATTCTGGACAGAAGAAGATTATAAATATCATGCTCGAGCTCTAAGATGTCATTTAATACTCCGTCGAGTCTGTAACGCAGTCTGACCAGACCCTCTTCCGGCTCTATGTGAATATCCGAGGCCTCAATTGAGATTGCTCCGGCCAATATTATTTCAAGTATCCTAGAAATCCTGTAGCTCTTTTTTTGGGAAAGAACCTGCTCAATCGAATTTTTAATATCAGAAATGCTTCGAACATTTTTTACAAGAGTTTGTATTTCTTCGTTTGCGATATCAAGCGCTCCGCCTTTGGTCTCCATTGAATAAGAGAGGTCTTTGTATCGCTCCCAAACTTTTTCCAAGCTCTGATGAGAAACCATAAAGAGTGTAGGCGCATACCCCCGTTGCCTCAAAGATTCTACTGCTTCAATGGTTTTTGGGTTATTGGGAGAAATAATGGCTAAAGAAACTTTCTTGTTTATGATATTAAACGGAGCAACATTTGCCTCTCTGGCATCCTTCTCTTTTATTATGCGAAGAGCATCAATGTTTACAGGATTTACCCCAAGGTCAATATAAGAGAGCCCGTATTTTTGAGACATGAGTTTCGCTAAGCCCTCCTCTTCCTCTTCTCGCAGATTCGCAAGCTTTCTTTGCTGTTTGCCTTCGTTGAATTGGATCGTCATAAGAAAATTGTATCATGAATCAAGAATTATGAATTATGGTAGGATAGAAATATGATTTTTTTATCCAAAAGTGAGGAAGAAACCAAAAAAGTTGCCATCGATTTTGCTTCTTCCATCAAATCATCTCAGAATGATGAGGCAAAGGTTGTGGGTTTATACGGAGAACTTGGAGCCGGCAAGACCACTTTTATGAAGTATTTGGCGGAGTTTTTGGGGGTGGAGGAGACGATCCAAAGTCCGACTTTTGTGATTATGAAAATTTATGAGATATTCAAGGGTGAGGTGTTCCGTAGCCTGATCCACATTGACGCTTATCGCATAGAGAAAGAAGAAGAAATGCTAAATTTGGGCTGGGGGGAGATAATCAAAGACCCCAAAAATCTAATTTGCATAGAGTGGCCGGAAAGAATCAAAGGTATTATGCCAGAACACACCAAAATATTTTTTGAACACTTAGAAGAAAATGAAAGAAAAATCACAATCAGGATGTAAGCTTTCTTGACTTATTTCTAAAAACAAAATAAAGCACGACGAAAATTAACTCCCAGATTAAAAATGAAATAGCAATGCCGTTGAAAGTTGGGAATGACCAGTATGCTGTAGTGTAAAACCCCAAACTTTTTAACAGGGGAGTAAATGGTAGAGTGATAATAATTGTCGATATGCCCAATAGTTCTAGAATTTTACCTAAAATTTCTGGTAATTGCAGATTGTGATTAAAATTCAAAATAAAAACTGAAAACAGGACCAATAAGGCGTATATAGGGAAAACTATAGCCAAAAATTTAAAGAATTTCATTAGATTACATTCTAGTATATGATGGAAGATATAAAAAGATTTAAAGTGGATTATGAATAAAAATTCTCGAGAAATATTTCGAAGTAAATTTAATCAGATTGCGGGCAGTAATTTTAGCGAAGTCAGCAGAAAAGCAAATTCGATTTTTAAGCAAATAAAGTCGAAGAGTAAACGCAGGCCATATGTAAGATCCGCATATTTCAATAAAGACAAGGTTTTTATCAGTCAGTTTTTGAGCCATACTTTTGAGAAAAATTGGCGAGATGCTACGAGGAGATTGAAGTTATTTGAATGTGCGATTGATCTAATAAAAAATAATCACACTAACCCTGTTTCAAAAGATGATTCAAATGATACGCAGTTTATCCTACATCGTTTCTCTGGTCTTACCAAGCAAAGAGAATTGTTTTACGTTCAAATAAAAGAAAATAAAAAGACTGGAGAGAAAATCTTTCTATCGGCTTTTCTTGGTTGAAATTCATAAAACGTAAAAAGAAAAAGACCTTCCGCCAGCTGAAGCATATAAACTTCGGCCGAAAGCCCTTTTCGCTTACAATTGTATCAAAATGGTGTATTCTGTCAATAGTTAAGTAAATAGCAACTAGAATGAGTAATAAAAATGAACAAATGAAAAAAAGGCTGGTGTTGCTCGATGCGCATGCGATCATACACAGGGCGTATCATGCTTTGCCTGATTTTGCGACCAGTAAAGGCGAGCCCACGGGGGCTTTGTATGGTTTGGTACTGATGATCTTGAAGATTGTAGATGATCTCAAACCAGACTATCTTGTCGCTTGTTTTGATCTGCCAAAACCGACTTACAGGCACGAGGTTTACGATGGGTATAAAGCCCATCGGGCAAAAACAGACGACGCGCTTTCTGTGCAATTGGAAAAGGCAAAAGAGGTTTGCATGGCTCTCAATATACCGATTTATTCTCTGGAAGGATTTGAAGCTGATGACATGTTGGGCACCATTGTTGAGAAACTGAAAGGCGGGGAAGTCGATATTGTAATTGCCTCTGGAGATATGGACACCCTGCAGTTGGTTCGTGATGAGAATGAAAATGGCGGAAGTGTAAAAGTCTATACCCTTAAAAAGGGAATTAAAGACACTGTGCTTTATGATGAAAAAGCGGTAGAGGAAAGATATGGGTTTCCACCGGAGATGTTGCCAGACTTTAAAGGCCTAAAAGGCGACCCTTCTGATAATATAGTTGGCATAGAGGGCATTGGAGACAAAAGCGCAACTGAACTTATTAAAAATTTTGGGACAATTGAAGAAATTTATAAGAAGCTAAAAGCTAAAAGCTTAGAGTTTAGGGAAAAAATAAAACCAAGAATTTTGAAACTGCTTGAGGAGGGGGAGGAGGAGGCGAAGTTTAGCAAAATGCTCGCTACCATAAGAAGAGATGCCCCGATAGAATTTAAATTGCCGGAGAAGAAGTGGTCTGAAGGTTTGGATTTGCAAAAAGCCAAAGAGCTTTTTCGATCTCTTGAGTTTCGGACTCTGGGAGAAAAACTTGAAAGATCTCTCGTTGACAATGGTGGCAATGTAGAAAAAAAAGAAGACAAAGAAGAGGCGGATAAGTCGGTAAGCGAGGAGGAAATAGAGGAGACAGCCCTTGCTCTTTGGGTAGTGGATTCAAATATCACCGACCCTAAACTTAAAGACATATTAAATTTTGGAAACACAGACTCATTTTTGGAAGCCAAGCAGTTTATTTTTGACGAACTAAAAAAAAGAGAGTGCGAGTTTGTTTTTGAGAAAATAGAAAAACCTCTCATACCGATTTTAAAGGAAACCCAGAGATACGGGGTTTTAGTAAACAAATCTTTTCTCAAAGAACTTGAAGAAGAGTATTCCAAAGAACTGGAAAAGATAGAAAAAAAAGTTTGGGAGGAAGCCGGAGTGGAATTCAATGTTGCCTCACCCAAACAGCTCGGTGAAATTTTGTTTGATAAACTCGGTCTCTCGGTAAAAAATCAAAAGAAAACTGCGGCAGGAGCCAAATCTACCCGTGAGTCTGAGCTCGAAAAGATTGCGCATCTTCACCCGATAGTCCCACTGGTCCTCGAATACAGGGAAGTCAGAAAACTTCTCTCCACATACATAGAGCCCATACCGAAGCTTTTGGATGAGCACGATAGACTACATGCTAGATTTATCCAGGCGGGGAGCACTACTGGTCGCATGGCTTCAGAAAATCCAAATTTGCAGAATATCCCGATTGAAAGTGAGCGTGGCAGACGCATCAGACACGCTTTTGTGGCGACCGTGGGGCACAGTTTGATCTCGCTTGATTATTCGCAAATAGAGCTTCGCATTGCCGCCATTCTTTCTCAAGACAAAAATCTGATAGAAATATTTAAAACTGGCAAAGATATCCACTCTGCCGTGGCCGCGCAAGTCTTCAAGGTTAAAGAAGAAGAGGTAACAAAAGAAATGCGTCGCCAGGCGAAAGTCATCAATTTTGGCATTCTTTACGGCATGGGAGTCACTGCTCTTCAAGGAAACTTGGAGACCGACAGAAAGACCGCGCAAGAATTCCTAAATTCTTATTTTGAAAATTTTCCCGGGCTTTTGGCCTATATAGAAAACATAAAAAAAGAAACCGAGCATTTGGGTTATACCAAGACAATTTTCGGCAGGCGCAGATATTTTGAAGGCATAAAGTCCAAATTGCCTTTTATTAAGTCTGCCGCAGAGCGCATGGCGGTCAACGCTCCGATACAGGGGAGTCAGGCGGATATAATAAAAATCGCAATGGAAAAAATTGATCAGTTTATAAAAGAAGAAAAAGTCGAAGCGCATCTCCTGATGCAAATCCATGATGAGCTTGTGTATGAGGTAAAAGATGAAGACGGGAAAAGGTTTACAGAGGAGGCCAAAAAAATAATGGAAAATATTTTAGATGAAAAGCAGTCACTCGGCGTGCCAATTGTTGCAAACAGCTATTCGGGTAAAAACTGGGGGGAGATGAAATAATAATAACTCACCCCTAACCCCTCTCTTAAAATAAGAGAGGGGAACCAAACCAAAATAAAATGGAAAATCAAAGTTTATTTAAAGAGTTTGAAGGATTTTTCTCTGAAGAAAAAGAAGAGAAGAAAGAAAAGAAGTCTCAAGAATATGCTTATTCTCCCTTTGCTTTGCAAGACGCGATAGGGGAAAAGAGCGCTAAAAAGATCTGGATAGAATACCAAAAGCTTTTGTTCCAAGGGATTGAGGTGGAAGACTTGATACATAAAATTTTGAGCAAAGTAAGAGACATGGCTTTTATTGGTCTTGGGGCGGAGGCCTCTGATCTCGGCATAAAAGATTTCCCTTATGGCAAGTCAAAGCGTGATCTCAAAAATTGGAAACCGGAAGAATTGAAAAACTTTTATACTAAACTCGTCTCTATGTATCACGAAGCCCGCATGGGCAAGGAGGATTTGGAAATAGCGCTCGAAAAAGCCTTGCTCCAGCTATGATTTTTTAGTATAGTCTTACTTGTTTTAACCGCCCGTAGCTCAGTCGGTAGAGCAGCTCCCTTTTAAGGAGATGGTCGTAGGTTCGATTCCTACCGGGCGGACAAGATTTGAAAATGTAAACTTACAGAGGCAGGTCAATGGCAAATGCGCCGGCGCCGGAGAGGAGGAGGGAAAGGAGAATTGAGAGGATCAAAAGATAAAAAACAAAGTTTCTTTTCAAAATGGCAGGGTCTCTGTATTCAACATAAATTTCAGCGAGTGTTAACAGCCCCAAAATCAAAGCGGCAACTTGGGTGTAAAAGCCGAACAAAAGCATCACGCCACCGGCTATCTCGATCGCTCCCAATATTTTTACGGCAAAGGAAGGGTTGGGCACCCGGAGCGTGTTGAGAGAAATGCGCCAGCTGTTTTTTTCGTTTTTGAAAGCTAGAGCCCCAAGATTGACGAAAACAAGACCGGCAACTACGCGGATAATAAAAGGGGCAAGCAGAGAATATGTGAGCAGGTCTGGAAAAGGGTTTAACATAAAACTAAATTAACCTAATTGTTCTAATTATACTAATTATTCTAAATTTGGGAAGTTTGGCATTTGGAATTTTTTGGGTAAATTAGAGTAATTAGGGCACTTAGAATAATTCGAGCTATGGACTTGAAAAAATCACAAACCATTATAATACTCAACAACATTAGAAGTTCGGAGAACGTTGGCTCTATATTTCGAACTTGTGATGCGGCGGGAGTTTCTAAAATAATTCTTTGTGGCTATACTCCGGCTCCAGTCGACCGGTTTGGTAGGGAGAACAAGGGCCTCACTAAAGCTTCGCTAGGAGCGGAGAAGTTTTTAGAATGGGAAAGAGAGGAAAGTCTTAAAGTAGCAAGTGAAAAGTTGAAAGAAGAAGGATTTAAAATTGTTGGGGTGGAGCAGGATAAAGATGCCATAACTTATACAAAAATTCGCGGTCGTGAAAAACTGTATAATTTGGCATTCGTGTTTGGAAACGAGACAGAGGGTTTATCAAAAAAAGATCTCAAACTCTGCGATCTGGTGGCTGAAATTCCAATGCGTGGCAAAAAAGAATCTTTAAACGTGGCGGTCGCGGCCGGCATAATTCTTTTTAATAATCATATTCGATAGAGTCGACGATGAGGCCGTTGTGATCATAGAGGGTGATTTTCTCGCGGCGTTCGCGCCAGAGGGGGGCGAAGCTGTTTAGATAAACGCGGTATTCACGCCCCGGGAAATTGGTATCGCTGTAGTGGTTTGCAACACAGGTGTTGTAATTTATTTGCTCGGTCATATACGTTTTGCAGGCCGTAGGGACTGTGTCGGGGAGATCTCTTAAAAAGGAAGATTTGACGGTGGTGCATCGGGGGATTCTCTCGATAATATCCAAACATTCATCTTGTCGGTCGTAGATATTTGAAAACTTCGGCAAGTTTTCGTTTTTTGGCGCCGGGCATTCAAGCGGAAGGCTTGGATAAAATGTCCTGTTCTCTTCAAAAAACCCCGTGCACTTGTTTGTGCGGAAGGAGATCCCGATCGGCGAAAAACCCTTCGTTATAATTGCTCTGTCTTGTGGTTGTAGCACAATGTCGCTTTCGGTGTGGGTAAATGGGAAGGGGAGCAGGGCAGCTTTTCCTATGATGGCGTAATTTTGGGTTACCGAGCTTTTAAAGAACCAGCCGGTAATGTTTGCCGTTTCTCCGGGCCGAAGATTTGTGTAAAGATAAAAATATTGCTGGTTCGGATCAAGGCTTGTTGCTCCTGATAAGTAAGAAAGGGTGATTTTGCCGTGATAAGGAGATCTTTTGTCTTCCGCTATCGACTTCTCAACCATTTTCGCGAGTCTCTCCGTTTCTCTCTCAATATTTTTTATGTTCTCCGAGATTTCTCTGTTTCCGGTTGAAACATTTTCTTCTGAAGATCTGGCACCAAAAAAAGAGTTTCCGCTTATGGCAGAAGAGCCGGTGTTTTCTGTTCGTCCCGGATTGTTTTTGGAATCTTTCAGTGGCGCATAGGCCAGGCCCAAAATCAGGAACAGGCCTAAAAGTATGGGTATTGGCGAATTCATTTTAGGAGTATATTTTTTGGTGAGTCAGACAAAAGTGTGAACTTCTGCCTCTGACTACCATCCTTTCTATTATACCTCTGCATTTGCTTTTTTCGCATCTTTTTCCTTTTCGGCCGTAAGCTCGGTGGAAATTTTGGAAGCCGCCTTTTTCGCCGAGCGCGTTCCGGTAATCTGACTTTGAATCCCCGCCCTTTTTGATGGAGAAGCGTAAAATTCTTTTCATTTCCTTGAAAATCTCGCCGAGTTTTTTGTCGGGGATTTTATTGGGCTTGGAGAGGGGGTGGACGCTGGTCTGCCAAAGTATTTCATCCGAATAAATATTTCCAACGCCAGCCAAAGTCGTCTGGTCCATAAGAGCAGATTTCACGGGCCAGTTTTTCTTTCTTTTTATTTTTTCTTCAAATTCTTTAAAACTTATCGTCAAAGCATCGGTTCCCAAATCTTTGAGTCCCTCGTGCCCCGAAAGATTTTTGGTTTCCGCGAGACACACGCTTGCAAATTTTCTGGTATCAGAGAGAACCATTTCTTCTCCGTCCGCAAACGAAAGTCGGAAATGTATGTGCCCGTTGAACGGGTCTTTTGTATTGTAACCACTCGCCATCAAATGCCCGGTCATCTTCATGTGCACTACGATTGTATTTGCTTGCCTTGAGCTCGTCGAAGGGTTGAGATCAATAAGGACGTTTTTGCCGATCCTCCTTACGTCTTTTATTTTACTGCCGATCGCTATCTTCTTAAAATTCTCGAAATATTTTTTGTTCTTTAGATTTTTCCTGTGTCCGTGCGCTGTATTCAGATGAAAATCAGACCAAACATCTTTGATGGTCTTGCCGATTATTACTTTCTTGAGTCCCTCAACAGTTGTGTGCACCTCTGGTAGTTCAGGCATTTGTTTTGAATTAAGGATTATGCAAGATTCAAGATTCTTGCCTGCCCGAATGATTCGGTCGGGCGGGATTCATGATTCTCTGTAGTTCCTCACGAACTACGCTTGCATCGTCCCAAGGGGTTTTTTTGCCGTTTGCTTCCATGATATATGGATCGGTGCCTTTTCCTGTAATCAAAACTGCAATTTTTGCTTGCTTGTCCGGCGAAGCTTTAGCGAAGTCGGATCGAAGGGCGCGGGCTTTTTTTATTGCTTCTCGAATTGCTTTTCGCCTGTCCATAATTATTTCTACTTGTTTTTTCTCGACACCTTCTTTTATGGCCTCCACTATCGAAAGAGGGTCTTCATCGTAAGGGTCTTCGTTGGTAAGGATTATTTCGTCGCAGTATTTGTCGGCTATTGAGCCCATGGCTTTTCTTTTCCACTTATCTCTTCCGCCTCCGGTATTGCCGAGGACACATATTTTTTTGTGGTTTTCGTATGCTCGATAAACCGCTTCCAAAGAATCAGGAGTATGCGCATAATCCACCACCACATCAAATCCGCCTCCGCCAGCTAGTGGATTTGGCGGACTGCCGTCTAATGTTATCTTTTCCATTCTGCCCCTGATGAAATCAATTTTCTCGATAGCTTTTTTTATGGTCTCGTCTGGTATTTGGAAAAATCTTCCCAGAGCGATTGCGCCGAGCATGTTTGAAACGTTGAAAATCCCCGGAAGTTTAGAGTGGATCACTACCTTTCCTATCTGGAAAGAAGAGCCGTTTTCATCGGTTTTTATTCCGGTCGCATCTTTCAGGGAGTAGGGTATTTTGTCCTCTATATTTAGAGACAAAAACTTTTCTCCTTCCGGATCGTCTACATTGGCTATGATTGTTTTGCCGGAAGGAAAAGTTCTCGAAAAAAGTCTGGCCGAGCGGAGCGAAGGAGACCCCCGCCCGCCTTGACGGCATGTCGGGCAGGCGAGGACTTTTTGAGAGAACTTTTCCTTCCGGCTTTCAAGCTCTTTTGCGATAGAAAGCTTGGCTTCGAGGTATTTGGCGTATGAGCCGTGCGATTCGATGTGCTCGGGGGCGAGATTGGTGAAGATGAGAGCGTCAATATTCATAAACTTGTGCCGAAACTGCTTTGCTCCTTCGCTTGTCATCTCGATTATGGCGATTTGAGAGCTCCGGTCCACCGCTTCTCGCAGGAATTTTTGCATAAAAAATCTTCCCGGCATGGTCATCTTGAAAAGATTTCTTTTTTCTTTGTCTCCGATTTTAAATCTCAAGGTGCTTGCGATTGCTGTCTTGAATCCGGCTTCCTCGAAAATGTAATTTACAATTTCGGTGGTTGTAGTTTTTCCTTTTGTGCCGGTTATTCCAACTACATAGATTTGTCGCGACGGGAAGCGATAAATGAGCGCCCCAAGCGCCGCCAAGAGGTAGTGGTAGGCCGGCTGAAAAAATTGGAACAAAGACTTTGGGATTATTTTTTTTATTTTATCCATACATTTTTATGTTACTTACCCAAACTCTTGAGCGCGTATTTTATCCTCTCGTTTGCTCCCATGATGTCGCTCGGCAAAGACCTGATGGCGTCTCGGATTTCTTTTTCTCTGTAACCCAAAGAATGCAATGCGTCATAAACGTCCATGTCTTCGTTTACGCCGACCCTGTTTTCGTTTCTGGCAATCAGCTTTCCATTTAGTTCTATCACAATGCGCTCCGCCGTTTTTTTGCCTATACCGGAAACCTTTGTAAGCATCGAAGTGTCTCCCTTCTCGACCGCGTCTTCTATTGTTTTTACCCCAGCTACTCCGAGTATTGCAAGGGCAGATTTTGGGCCAACGCCGGAAACTGTCAAGAGAAGCTCAAAAACGCGCAACTCCTCTTCATTGTCGAAGCCGTATAAATCTATGGAGTTCTCCCTGACTGCGGTGTGAGTCCAAAATCTGGCGTTTTCTCCGCTTTTGAGTTTTTGCAAACAGTTTAGAGTCGAGTGGACGACAAACCCGATTCCGCCTACGGCCAATATCGCTTTTGTTGGCTTGATATCTAGGATCTTTCCCTCTAAATGCCCGAACATGTCTCAAACTATAGCAGATTTGCGTGATTTTAGCTCTTCTGTTATATTGTTGTCACAAATTATGCCGATTACCGATTCAGCCAAAAAGGCCCTACGATCTTCCAAGAGGAAGAAGGTTTTCAATTTGAAGCGCAAAACCGAAATGCAGTCCGCCATAAAGGAATATAAGAAGATGGTTTTATTGAAAGACAAAGGAGGCGCCGAAAAACTTTTGCCCAAGGTTCAAAAAGCGATAGACAAGGCGGCCAAAAGGGGAGTCATAAAGAAAAACAACGCCTCCCGCAAAAAATCCAAGTTGATGAAAATACTCGCCCAATAACTCATCCCTTACCGGCCTTACCGGATACAGTGCCCGCCTTTATTTAGAAGCCAAATAATTTTTGATGGAATCCATGTAATCCTCATATAGAGGTATGAATTTTTTTGCTGATTTATAGAATATAAAATTATCCTCATCAAAATCGTACTCATGAACCAAAATGTTCCGCAGATTGGAGCTTTTTGTAAAGTCCGGCAAAGCGTTCTCTTTAAGGATTTTTAAAGAAGCCATTTGTTTGAAAGATTGTCTGTAGGTATCCGGCGTTTCTTTGCCGGATTCTGCGATTATGTGCGTATTTATGTCACTCGCCAATTCTATGATAAGTTGAAAATTTCTTTCGGCCGAACGTATGTTGGTAAAAGAATTTTTGAATTCCTCGTAGGGCAATTCCACAAGAGTTCCAAGCTCTGACAAGAGAATTTTCATTTGCTCCAACTTTTTGAGAATAAGATCACGAGACATGGTTTTTCATCATAATTTTTTCGCGGACATTTCTAAATTTACGGGTATTTTCATATTCTTTAAGCGCTCGAACTTTAAATCTTATAAAATCAAAATCGCTCCCCGCGACCAGTTTGCCGTTTTTTGCAACCTCAAATTTTAGAATAGGAGAAGCTGTGTTTAGATCGACCATGTCAATTTTGTCCTCATTTATGCCTAATTTTTTAGATAAACCGAGAGCTATTTCAACCCGTTCATCTAGAGATAGTGTTTTGCCGGTAAATACACCAAAATCAAAATCAGAAGAAGCTCTGCTTCTGCCTGAAACTTGAGAACCAAAAGCGATGATTAAGGGTGTTTCCATATCTCATCTAGTATAGCATAAAAATATAGCTTACGCTCCGCTCTGACTTGCTTTTATAAACAGCTTGTGCTATAGTAGGAAGCAGAGGAGAACGACATGAACCTTTATTTTTTGGTGTTCGTTTTTGCGGCTTTCACGGCCGCAGGTCAGGAAACCCAGGGTGAGCACGCATCCGAGATTACCATCCAAAAAAAGGATGGTAGCGTTATTGCCCAGAAGGTGAGGGGGGAGATTGCCGGTAAAATCACCCTTCTGCCGGGCAACATCACCTTAGTCGAGGGCCAACCCCTCCGGTTGACCACGGTTGCGGTGGGGGCGGACTGGGTGAAGTTTTATGCTGGCCTCTCACCACTTTTTATCGGAGAGAGTGCCAAATCGAAAACAAAAGGTGGAGCGACGGTGAGAGAATACACGGACGGGATCATTCTCCCGCCGGGGGACTGGAAGATCACGGTCTTGGCCGGCAACCTGAAGGGGAGTTTTTCGGACGTCATAACCGTCCGCGTACTTCCCATCGAACGGATCCAAGATTGTTGTGCTGGTTGGGGGAACAAATAAGTTCTCTCGGCTGGACAATTAAGAGGCTGTCGCACGCTATTCACGCGTACGACGGCCTTTCTGTTTTTATAATTCTTTTCCACACTTAACATTGCATAGAGTGTGTGGTGATTATAAAATATTGTTATGGATAATAATCCTCCTGTTCCTATGCCTCCATCTTCGCAATCGCAAAAAAAATTATTGCCACTGGTTTTGTTTTTAGTTTTAGTCATTGTCGCAATTATCGGCTACTTTGCTTTTAAATATTACAGCAAAGAAGAAGCGCCACCACCTCCTGTAGAGAAACCCGAATTTTCCATATTGCCGGTGCCGACCGAGACTTTGCCCGACAAATTTCCGGCCGACTTCCCATTAGAAAAAAACGTCCCGGTAAATGCAAACTACAACGCTCAAACCGAAGGAGCTTTCCAATCAACCCGTCAATTTGTCAGTCAAAAGACACTGGCCCAAAATTACACTTTGTATACAGACTATCTCAAGAAAGACAGTTGGACCATCGAGGCCGCGCTTGACCAGGAGACTGTAAAGGCCATTTTCGCGAGCAAGGGTAGCAACATGTCAGTTACCATAAACATAAGTCGCAACGAATCCACGGCAGAAAACACGGTGGATATATCGTTTGTTTATAGATAAATACATGAAAAATTATTTTAATAAAAACACTCTCTTAATCGTCACTTTAGCAATTTTTTTATTCTTTAGTGCTAGCGTGTTTGCTCAAACTGGAGGGACCACCATAACTTCGACAACTGTTAATTTGGGGGGCGATTCTTGTACTGTGGGTGGAGCTGCGAATTGTTCACAGGCATTGATAAATAACACCATTGTTACTCAAGCGGGGGGAAGTAACCCGGTGAACTGGTTTACTTTTGGTGAGTTAATGGTCAATTACCAACCTAGCGGTCAAATTTCAAACTATAAACTGCGAACCTTTGCCCCCATAAATGGTACTGTCCCCATTGATGGCGAAATAAGAAACATGCCGGGAGGTTCTGTTGAACCTGGGACTACCGCGATATACTCATGTACTTCAGGCGGTTCTCTCCTTCCGTCGTTGCCACCGGTGCCAGTGGGGAGTGATGGAACATGGTCAACCAATCTTCCTTCTGGCGCAGAATGTTCTTTGGAAATAAATTCTCCAGAAGATCCGCCCACAAGTGGAAGTCCAACCGCCTGCGATGGCACGCCGGGCAATCCGTGTTACATAGGTATGTGTCAAGCCGGGCAATGTGTTCCGGTAACTCAATATCCAGATGGTGCTTATGTACAGCCGGGTGCTCCAAACCAGTGCACAGATGGTCCAACTCATTGCTATACTGACTTCACCATAAGCATTTCTCCTGTAAGCTCCACCATCAACAACGGCGGCACATCTGTTTATGCCGTTACTTTCAATTTCAATAACAACAAACCGTATCGATTTGCAAATATTTACGCGAGCGCTACGGGTTTAAACACAGGCAACTTTTACTGGTCGGGGAGCGGGGCTGGTTGGATGCACAATGGAAACTTAGTCAATAACCCAAGCGCCGCAGTGCTTGATATGTATAACAACAACACCGTAACTATTGATACCAGCCGAACCCTTTTCCTTACTGTAAGTGGCGCACCTGGACCACTACCTGGGTTTTCAAGTAGTAATTACACTATTAATGTCAGAGCAGAAACAGGAGATAGTTCGGGGGTTAACCCAGATGGATCGCAAAATTTCACCGGCTGCTTTGGCAACTGCAACCCTAGCAAAAATGCAGGTCTCACCGTTCAGCCAAAAAGTTGCGGTGCCGCTATAACCTCTGCTCCTTCAGACTTGCAGTGCGGGAACATTTCTTCAACTGGGTACCAGCTGACTTGGGATCCCGCTGGCGGCACTTTTGACGATTACTACACCAGAACATCAACTTCTTATAACGCAGTGGCTGATGGCAGTTGCGCTTCTTCTGATCCGACAAATTGCACAAGCTTGCCGAACACTCAAACAAATTTTACTACCACAAATCTTCAGCCCGACACAGTCTATTACAACCGAGTGGCGGCAGTCTGTGATAACGGTGGTGGAAATATTGAATACAGAGATACTGGTATTATCTCCTGCAGGACAAATCCAGATATTTCATCATGCGTTCCAAACCCGATCATTACAAACGTTTCTCCTGATGTGCTTCCGGGAGCCAGTGGCGACATAACCGTAGATTGGGGTACGATTGCTGGGGTTTCGAGTTATACGATAGAGCTTCGCAATTCTGCTGGAACTCTTTTAGATACAAATATTGAGAATGACGGCGACACAACTTTCAACGTCTCTCCTGCCGCTGGTGGCTCTACCTACAAGATAACTGTTTACAGCAACGTAACGTCTCCAGCGGTTGCTTGTGGCGGAGCCAGTGAATATGTAAAAACAGTTTACCGTCCGGCTACAAGTTGTCCGGGGACTCAAGGTCAGATAACTTTGAACAAATATTCCGCTGTGTATGGGGTAGATTTTGATGTAAAAGCATATTCTCCGAATGGTTACAATTGCTCTGACTTTAACAGCAGTTCTCCTAGTGTGGCTGATGTTATGGATCCTCCTGTGGGGAACCCATCCAGGGCGGATATAATAGTGAAAGATGTTCCATCTGGTAGCACGATCATTAGTGCAAGTGGGTGCGTTTATCAAGGTGGTCCGGTTTGCCCCGTTATAAACTCTGCTCCACTTTCAGTTACAAATATTCCCCCAGGTGGAGGTTATGATTTTTCTCTAAATCCAATCACCTTTAACTTTACTGCAAAAATTAATCCAACTAACGGTACTTTGATGAATATAGCTCCGTCCTCGGGTGATATGTCGGTAACAAATAGTGTAGGAAGTCCTGGGTCTTTGACAATAGATCAGCCGTGGAGATATGGAGAGGGTCTTCCT
>DATDVC010000020.1:0-12834 GCA_036517695.1 Minisyncoccota bacterium | reverse complement strand
GTCCAAAAAGACACATATAAGGTCAAACTGCCAAGACGGTTCATTTGAGCGGTATTTCTCTAATAAGTAAGTCTGGATAGCCCGACGGAGACGCTGAAGTTTCCATGGGTGCATATTGTCTTCCGGTCGATAATTGTTTATTTCTTGCTCAAACTTACCTGCATAACTTTTTCTGCTCACGGTTTTGACCTCAATAAAGTGAACAACACCGTCTTTTTGGGCCACTATGTCTAGCTCACCCCATTTTTTCCTATAATTTCTGTCTATTACAAAAAATCCTTTGTTTTCAAGATATTTTGTCACTAGACCCTCCCCTATTGACCCAATTTCATTATGTTTGGCCATAAATCTGTCTTTGACTTTTACACAGTGTCCACATAGTTATCCCCAGTTTTGTTGATAAACAAGGTAGATTAGACAACAAAGACATTTTAACATTTTTCAATTTCAACTAGATTTAGGACATTTTTGTTTATACTAAGCTTGTCGAAGTGTGCGGCCAGGGGGAATCGGACCCCCATCTCAGTCTTGGCAAGACCGTATTTTACCACTAAATTATGGCCGCTTTTTACTTGCTATTTAGTTAAACTTTTTTTAGCAAGCTCTATCCACAAAAGTAATTTCCTCTTTAAAAAACTACTACTAAATATAGTAGATCCAACACCAAAATGCAATCTTCTTGTTTTGTGCCTACCTTGGATTATCTGTGGTTTATGAAACTGAGAAAGTGGGATATTTAGTTCCTCAGACCACTTGGCTTTACAGTTTTCAGCGTCTAAATCTGGGTAAAGTAAAACGCTAACTCTTATGTATTTCATATCAACTTTTAAAAAAATAATAATAAAATTGATAAATATCTTGTGTAAATCAAACTCAATATTTGCAAGTCTTATTAAACCTCTCGACATTTTGTCACCCTCTCCTGCATACAGCATTAATCCGGCCATAAATAAGGGGCTTTCTTTGTATACTTTGAATTCCTCTCTAGCTTTTTGCTCAACTTCTGCGTATTGCCTATTGAGTACGACCTTTCTACCCTCGTTTAGCTTGACTAAATGTTCAGTGCTGATCTGGATATTTCTATCAGTGTTAGATTTTTTTATGTGCTCTGACCACTCTTCATTTTTAAACCAGTTGCACAGCGTGCTTCTGGAAACTCCAACCAATTTCTCGATTTCTCTATATGTGTGGCCATTTTTTCTGAGTTCAAAAACTTTTTCTTTGTCGTGTCTCATATTACATAATACTAACACGGGGGTTCTGTTCTATAAAATTAAAAAGTGGATAAACAAAAAGGCGCTGGAATTTGTCCAGCACCTTCGCAGTTTTGCTACCGATGAGGTGGTACCGCTAGACCGAGAGGATCAGATTGATACTGATTCCCCAAACGATCCCGAACGCAATCACAATGATGCATTTCAGGATAAAACCACCGAGTGAACTCCGCTTGGGAGCCGGTTTGAGCTCGCCCCAGTAGGGCTTGCCTCGTCTGCCAGAATCAGAGTTGGCGTATGGCATTATTCATCTCCTTTCTGAAGATTCGAAAGAATGTCGTTTACCGAAATTGGCATTCGCAGGATAAATGATTGGACGGGTTCGGGTAAGTTTGATGCTGGCAAAACGCTCAGAAACATTACTTTGACAGCCAGTATTTGTGCGTTTGTCAGAAACACTTCCCATTCCTTGTCCCAAACACTTTCGTCCGGACTGTATCCCTTGTCTCTCCAGTCCCAAATTACATGGGTGGGTTCATGTTCCAAAAGTCCAGAGAGGCTCCCTTCCCGACTAACTCGCACCGTTTCTGGCATGGTTGCTTTGAGAACCGTCTCCAGTGTTTTGCACATGCTTGATTCGCCGACTACCATGAGCTTCACTGTTTTACTCCTTTTTCCTGTCGCCCAGAAGTTGACTGGTCACATCGTTCCAGTTCTTTGTTTCAGAAACTGGAATCTGTAAAGCTTTCCAAGCGTGCCAGAGCCACTCGCAGGAGTGGTGATTGACCTGTGAGCATATCGCCACTGGGATGCTCTTCATCTTTGCTTCAATGGCAATGGAAATCCCGCAAGCGTTTGGTTCCTGGCCCTTCTTCTCAGGGAAGAAGAGGTCAGTCAGAATCGCACTTACAGGAACTTGAGAGAGCACTGTTCGTGCTTGTTGGTAGCTTTCCGCGAGCAGCACCTTGAAACCTCGCTCTTTCAGAATTGAAATAGCGATTTTTGATTGCTCTGGAGTGTCCTCAACTACAAGGATAATTTCGACCACGGTATTCCTCCTTTCAATGAACTATGGGATTTCTCCCACCGCAGAAAACTTTTTAAATTTTCTCTGGTGGAAGCCCAAGCAGAGTGTTGCTTGGGCGTGTAAAATGTGGCCATGCCGCTAAGGTTGCTTCACGTAGCAGATGTAATTGATGACATAGAGTGACCCCTGAAGTCTCGTGCTTGTAATCACGATTTCTCCAGGCGCAATATGGCGATTGTTGCAATCAATACACAACTGATGTGATGCTTCCGACCAGTCCGTACCCTTGACCGAATCACTACGCCACGTCTTCCATATTTTTTCTGTTTCCACTTCGTATCTCCTTTTCTCAAAGAATTGAATTTAACTCCTGCATCTATTATAGTAAATTCTATACAAAAAGTCAAGTAATATATCTAAATATATTAGGGTAATAACCTTTATTTACAATGAATTTTTACCTATTTTGAATAAGTAGTCAAAAAAATTGACTATGTATTTCAACCATGCTAACCTTAAACCATGACAAAAACAGAAGAAGCATTAAAAAATTTAGGATTGAACGAAAAACAAGTGGCCGTTTATGTTAATCTACTCCAACTTGGAGAAGCTACAGCTTACAGAATTGCCGAAAAAAGCGGGCTAAAAAGACCCACGGTTTATGTTGTTTTAGAAGAATTGAGGTTAAAGGGGCTTGTTTTAAAAATCCCCTACCCCAAAAAACAAATTTATAGTGCAAAACCGCCAGAGGAACTAATTGCAGAATCGGAAGATAAGTTGAGAGAAGTAAAGAGAATTTTACCCGAACTCCTGGCTTTAGTTAAAGGCGATAGGAAACCGAGTGTTATGTATTTTGATGGTACAGATGGAGTAAAGAGGTTGTTGAATTTTGGTCTGGAAAAAATGGAGAATAAGGAGATCGTTGGTTTTAATGCCCACACAGAAGGGATAAATGATGAAATTACAGGAGTTTTTGAGGAATATAATCAAAAACTTAAAAAAATGAAAATTGGAATCAGAGGTATTGTTCCGGATCATCCTAGTCTAAATCCTTACAGAGAAAAAGATGCCGAATTTGACCGAAATATGAAAATAGTGCCTTTTGAAAAATATTCTTCAGATGTTTCCGTTGATATAGGATCTGATTTTGTCCGAATTTTAATGTTTAAAGACTTGCAAGGGGTAGTAATTGAGCATAAAGGCCTTGCCTTAGCCTTAAAGCAAATATTCGAAATGCAATGGGGCAATCTCTAAAATGTGTTATTATTCTTCCATGCGCCCGTAGCTCAATGGATAGAGCGTTTGGCTTCGAACCAAAAGGTTGCGAGTTCGACTCTTGCCGGGCGCACCATTCAACAAACTCACGTTAAACAGCTAAATATTATGCAAAATAAGGTTAAAATTGAAAAATTTGAGATACCCATTGAGGTTTCCCGTGTAACAAAAGCGCTAAAAGAAGCGGGGTTTGAAGCATATTTAGTTGGTGGATGTGTCAGGGACATGTTTATGGGACGAAAACCTAAAGATTGGGATGTAACCACAAACGCTACCCCGGAAGAGATTATCCCGCTGTTTCCGAAGACTTTTTACGAAAATGTATATGGAACGGTGGCGGTAGTAAATGAGTGGGTTGAGGATGTCGAAGATCCTGAAAGCGAAGCTGAGCGGGAAACCCTAAAAACCATAGAAATAACGCCATATAGACTGGAAAGTGATTATTCTGATCATAGAAGACCAGACAGTGTTAAATTTAGTCAAAACATACTAGATGATCTAAAAAGAAGAGATTTTAGCATAAATGCCATTGCTTATAATGCGGAAACCGGAGAAATTACTGACTCTTTTGGTGGAATGCAGGATTTAAATAAAAGAATCATAAGAGCTGTGGGTGATCCGAACGAAAGATTTTATGAAGATGGCCTTAGAATGCTAAGGGCTGTTAGGTTACACGTGGAACTAAGTTTTGAGATAGAAGAAAAAACACGACTAGCAATATTGAAAAATAAAGATATTTTGAGTCAAGTTTCACGTGAAAGAATTAGAGATGAGTTTTTTAGAATCATCATGTCAGTCAATCCAATGGCTGGCTTAGTCTCTCTTAAAGATTTAGGTCTTTTAAGATACATTATCCCAGAATTAGAAGAGAGTTTTGGTGTAGAGCAAAATAAAGCTCATGCTTTTGATGTTTGGACTCACCTGTTAAAAACACTCCAACATTCGGCAGATAAAAACTACCCTCTGCATGTAAGACTCGCGGCTCTTTTGCATGATATTTCAAAGCCCGCTACGCGTAGGTGGAACGACCAAACAAAACAATGGACTTTCTATGGACATGAAGTTGTGGGTTCACGTGTAACAAAAAGAATCTTAGAAAATCTTAAAGTTTCACGTGAAACTATAGAAAAAGTAGTAACTTTAGTTAGGTGGCATATGTTTTTCTCTGATACCGAAACAATAACACCTTCTGCTGTTAGAAGGCTTTTAGCGAATGTTGGCAAAGAAAATATATGGGACCTCATAAATGTAAGACTGTGTGATCGCATAGGAACCGGTAGGCCAAAAGAAAATCCTTATAGACTAAGAAAATATCAAGCAATGATAGAAGAAGTGATGATGGACCCTGTGTCTGTGGGTATGCTAAAGACTAATGGCAAAAAGATCATGGAAATTTTAGATGTTGCTCCAGGGCCCAAAATAGGGCAAATGCTAAACACTCTATTGGAGGAAGTTTTAGAAGACCCTAAATTAAATACGGAAGAATATTTAAATCAAAGAACTAAAGATTTGGCGCTATTGTCTGATAGGGAATTAATGGAGCTTGCTGTGAAAGGGAAGGAGAAAAAGGAAAAAGAGCAAGAAAAGAAAATAAGAAAAATAAGAGGGAGGCACCATGTAGAATAATTGGCATAATAAAGTTGTCCACACTTTGTCCTTTACAACTATAAATAAAGGACATAAACTCTCTATCAGACGGCGACAATTTTTTAAAAGACAAATCAAAACGCCGCCAATTGGTTCTTTACAAGTTATGACTTTAAAAGACGATTTGGTTGATGATCGAGTATGTTGGTATATATATCTTCAATCTCAAACAATTTTAAATTTTGAGATATTAAAACCCTCTCGAGAAATTACGCGTTTCAACTAGATCCATCTTTTATCCCGGCTCCACTTTTGTACATGATTTACTGATCGTGTCTAGAGGTGGGGCTGGGAAGAAAAAAAGTTCTTTTTCCTTGATAAATCAAGGACTGCTCTGAGCAAATAGCGAGGAGCATAAAAAGCTCCCACTGTCGTGCGAAAATCCTCCACCGCATCTTTGGGGGTTTTGTTATTTTTGGACATTTGCAATATTCACATCTTTACTTTTTTAAAATCAAAAAAGCTATATAATGCTTTCATATTATTAGATTACTTATTTTGAAAATTATGAAAGGGATTCACACGTTAACCTTTATTCTTTTGATAGTTGGAGGTCTAAACTGGGGGCTTGAAGCATTTGGGTGGGGGATAGGGAACTTTTTGTCTCCTAGTGTTAGCCAGATTGTTTATATCCTCGTAGGGCTGTCTGCTCTTGTTGAGATATTTACCCATAAGAGCAATTGCAGGTGTTGCGACACAAAAAATGTCTCTGCGCCCATGTAGAAAATGTCGCTACTTTTAGATCTAAGTTTCTAGCTCTAACAAAATAGGACAGTGATCGGACCCAAGAACTTCGGCCAATATGGCCGAGTTTTTGATTTTAGGCAAAAACTCTTTGTTGGTGAAAAAGTAGTCTATTCTCCAACCGACATTTCTTTCTCGTGAATTTCTCCATGGTGTCCACCAAGTGTAAAAACCATTACCTTCAGGCCTAAAGTGTCTAAATGTATCAACAAATCCCGCTTTTATAACCTTGTCTAAGCCCTCCCGTTCTTCTTTGGTAAAGCCATGTTCACCCTCGTTTTGTTTTGGGTTGGCCAGGTCGTCTTCTGTGTGAGCTACGTTTAAATCTCCGCAGAAAATCACATTCTTGCTTTTTTGAAGGGTTTTAATATGTTCCAAAAAAGCCGGATCCCATTGCTTATACCGCAGGGGCAGGCGAGAGAGGTCGCCTTTAGAGTTTGGTGTATAAACACAGACAACGAAAAAATCTTCAAATTCTGCGGTTATCACCCGACCCTCTTTGTTCAGGTCACCATAACCGTCGTTTTTCAAATCATATTTTTCCGCTATCTTTTCAGGTAGACCGAGGGCGACAGAAAGAGGTTTTATTTTGCTAAATATAGCGGTGCCACTGTATCCTTTGCGTGCAGTTGAGGAGTTCCAATATTCTTCATATTCAGGCAGATCAATTTCTGCTTGGCCTTTTTCAGCTTTTGTTTCTTGTAGACAAATAATGTCCGGTTTATATTTCTCAATGAAAGGCAAGAATAATCCTTTCTTGTGCACCGCTCGTATGCCGTTTACGTTCCAAGATATGATTTTCATAAGCCCATGATAACTCACTCTAACCCTCTCTTACAACAAGAGGGGGAAGAAAAAACCGCCCCTCAATATTGTGATAGTGGCGGCTTTTGCTAGAAAGCAAGGAGTGGTTACTGCGCTTGGAGCTCTGCTTGGATGGCAGCCGCGCCTTGGTCGAGGTTGTCGAGGTTGGTGGCATTGAGATCTGCCTCTATTGAGTTGAGGTCGTCAGAAGAGCTCTGTTGCATCAAAGATTCGGTGATTGGGTCTCCTACGGCACTTTCAGGAACGTAGGTGTTTTGAGAAGATCGCTCTTTAAGGAAGTAAAGCCCTCCTATCACTATAAGCGCCAGTATGATAATAACCGCAATTAAGGGCCCGGAAGATTTTTTCTCGACTTGGCCTTGGAATCCAGGCATTTGGTTTGGGTTGAATGTGTCCATTGTTTTTATTATTTAACTTTTAATTATCGTCCTCCGTCTCTGCTGTTGTGGTGGCGGTTGAAGTCGCGTTTTTCCTAAGGCCTGGTTTTAACTGATTTATGACGTCCACAAGAGAGGCATGGGCGGCTTTTATGTCGGTTTTTGCCGTTTCAACTTGGCTTCTTAGTGTGTCAAAGCTAGTTTTGATTGTTGTTGTGCTGGTGGTGGTGCCAGTGTCTGAAACAATAACTTCGGATTCTAGGCTTATGCCGGCGGTACTTGTTTTCGCTGTCTCTATCTTTATTCTGGCAATAGCCAAGAGATCTTTAGCGTCCACAACATCCAAACCCTCCTCTTCCATTTTTACAATCCTTGAATCAATCCTGTCTGCCAATGTTTCAAGTCTTTCAATCGCGGCGTTAAACCTTTTTATTACATTTTCAGTAAATTTGTTTAGGCGTTCTTTGATCGCATTGACCGCGGTCTCTTTTCTTTCTTGCATCTGGTCTTTTATTTCTTCTCTTTTTGCCTCAATCTGATCTTTTACGGTTTCTCGCTTCTGTTCCATTTCTTCCTTTTTTGCTTCCATTTGGGTCTTTATCTCTTCTCGCCTCTGTTCCATTTCTGTCTTCAAATCTTCCCGTCTTTGCTCTAGCTCCATTTTGCGGGCTTCAAATTCTGCTTCGGCTTTAATCCTCATTTCAGCGTTTGTACCCGATTTTATTCTCATGCTTGAATTAATTTCTGCACTCACGTCTTCCTGGGCGCTTGAGATAAGTGGCAAGAGCGTCCAACAAATCATTATGATTCCTCCAAAAAACTTATTTTTCATATTTCATTTTATGAATTAATAAACAAACCATATAGGTATGGATCAATTGTAGTACGGCACAAATCTTTTTAAAAGTGGATAAATATTTGCCATTTATTTGCCAAACTTGTGTTTGTATATCTCCTTTGACTCTTCAAAAGCGGATTCAGCTTCGCTTCTGCCTTTGAAACCCTTTACCTCAACCATTTTATTCTGTAGTTTTTTGTAAGTAGAGTAGAAATGCTCGATTTCTTTCAGGGTGTGTTCGTTTATGTCGCCCAAGTCTTTCACTTTGTCCCAGCGCGGATCGTCTGTCGGCACCGCGATCACTTTATCGTCGCCTTCTCCTCCGTCTATCATATTCATGATGGCAACGGGTCTCGCACGCACCAAAACTCCCGGAAGGAGGGGGAAAGTTGTAAGCAAAATAACATCCAAAGGATCATTGTCGTGCCAAAGAGTTTGTGGCACAAAGCCGTAGTCAAAAGGGAAGTCTTGCGAGGTGTGCATGGCTCTGTCGAGCGCGATTAGCCCTGTTTTTTTATCAACCTCGTATTTATTTTTAGAGCCCTTGTTTATCTCGACTATCACATTCATCTCTGTCTTTTCTCCGGGGTCAATTTCATGCCATAGGTTCATATTTTATTAGATTATAGATAATGGTGATTAGATAATAGAAAATTTTTAAGCTAATTGCAATTCACCCTACCCACCTCGCTCCGCTCGGCACCCTCCCCTTGTTCAGGGTAGGGAAGACCAGAACCCAAAATCAAAATCCCCCGACGCGTCTTCGACGTCGGGGGTTTTGGGTGGGGTTACTCTGCTTTTGCTTCGGTTTCCGTATTTTCTTCCCTCTCATCAGACGAGGAGAGGGTGGGGTGAGGTGTTGATTTTTCTTCCCCTTCCGCCCCGCCAAGCTCTTCGCCTTTTACGGAATTTATGTCGATTCTCCAGCTGGTGAGTTTTGCCGCAAGACGCACATTTTGACCACCTTTGCCTATGGCAAGAGATTGCTGATCTTCGGAAACCACCACCTTCGCCTCGCGATTTTCCTCATCGGTTTCGACGGAGATTATTTTGGCAGGAGAGAGAGCGTCTTCGATAAATTCAGCTGGATTTTCGGACCACTCTATAACGTCTATTTTTTCTCCGCCGAGCTCGCTAGTGACGGTCGCCACTCTCACTCCTCTCTGGCCGACAAGAGAACCCACCGGATCTATGTAACTGTCGTTTGAAACTACCGCAACTTTTGATCTTGAGCCCGGTTCTCGCGCAACGCTTCTTATCTCGATACTTCCATTTAAAAGTTCCGGTACCTCGTTTTCAAAAAGCTTGATCAAGAATTTGGGGTGAGAGCGGGAAAGTCGCAAGACTACACCTTTTGGACCATCTTCAACTCTGTAAAGGTAGGCGCGGACTCGCTCGCCTTGGCTAAATCTCTCTCCAGGGATCTGTTCTTCATATGGCATTATCCCAACTGCTCGGCCGACATCTATGAAAATGTTGCCACGCTCTATCCTCTGCACTGTGCCGGTTATGATGTCGCCCTCTCTCTCGCCGAATTCTTTAAGCACCGACTCTCTTTCCGCTTCGCGTATTTTCTGCATTATGACCTGCTTGGCGGTCTGGCTCGCTATGCGACCATAATCTCCTTTTGATTCGATGGGGAAAACTATCTCATCGCCAACTTCCGCGCCCTTTTTTATCCTTTTCGCGTCTTCTACTAAGATATGGTGCTCCGGATTGAACAATACTCTTTCATCGTCTTTTTCCTCCGCATCGGCTAAAGCTTCCTCTAGAGACTCTCTGTCCATAAAAACTTTTGAGTCGTCAACGACGATTTTGACTTGGCTCATCTCGATACCTCCAGTTTGCAGGTCGAATTTGGCGCGAATAATCTGCCCGCGTTTGCCATACTCTTTTCTGTAAGCAGTCGCTATGGCCATCTCAATGGCTTCAAGCACCTTTTCTTTTGGTATGCCACGCTCTTCTTTGAGCTGGTCAAGAACCGAATTTATTACTTTTAGGTCAAACATGTGATTTGGCGAAATCATGTCGCACGATACGTCCTTTGGAGTGCGACTTGAAATTATATTAATTTGTAATACTCGGAAACAAAAAATCCGCTTTCGTGCGGAAGTTCTCTCGTTCAGTATTGCCTCCATTATACACAAAGCAATACACAAGTCAAGTTTTGCTTTAGGTGACAGCTAACGTATAATTTTGGGTATGGAACCGAAACTAAATCAGGATCATCCACTGGAACCAAGTGTAGCAAGTACAAAGGATCCTACTGTTAAATCTTGGAATAAACCTTCTGAAAAGAAAATAAATCCTAGATTGGCTAGTACCCTGGAAATGGTTCGTAACTTTGATTTTGGCAATCGTCCAAGGCGTGAAAAGGTGCGCATAAACCAATTGCCAGCAATGCAAAAAATACAAGGTGGCAGTGATTCTGCTGATCCTGTAGATTCTCCAAAAGAAGGCGTAGAGATGTCTCAAGGGCCAATGACTATGGAAGAAATTAAAAAGAAGACATCTGATTTACTTGATAAACATATGCCAGAGCCGGAGACAATACCGGAAGAAATTAAATTTCAAATTGAGCAGATAGATGAGGAGTTGCGGTCAAAACTTTCCAATTTAGGTGTAAAAATAGAAGTGGTAGACGCTTTAATGAATCTTGCTATTTACGATTACGAAGAAAAAGTTTTAAAAATTAGACAAGATGCAGATTTGGAATTTGTGGATGAATATATCCAAAACAATATTTTAAAAGAACAGGATGGAGTAGACGAGCTAGATCCTAGATCCGAGACTACTGAAATTTTACCGAATGAACCGACGGTTACTATTTCAAACGTGGAGCCGAAAGAAAATACAATACAGTCAATAAATTTAGCAGAAAAAAAACCTTCTGAGTGGGGCTTGTTTAATACCCTATTGAGTGATCTTAATGTCGATTTAGAATTTAATGAAGAACAATTTAAAAAATTTCAAGAAAAAAATCCAGACGGGTTAGAACAAAAATCTAGAGAAATGAAAGAAGTTATAGAATCTTTCCCCAACAAAAACTTGTTAAGAGAAAAATTCTCTACCATACGCCTTGGTTATCCTAAGTACGGGGGAGATTCTTCAATTTTTATTGAGGATAATAAATTATATGTGGATCTTGCTATTGATAGACAAGAAATGGCTAATTTTTTAAATAATTTGTTTAATACTGGACCAATAGACCAAACGCAAACAGAACCAAAGCCAGAGCTGGCTCAACCTCGAGTTGTTTTTTGGAAACCACCCATCTCACGGCCAACAGCATTTGAACCACCGAAAGAGACTGAACAATCAACAGGGGAAATAAAAAATCTTTCTGATATTCTAAATCAGCCCCAAGGGCAACCCGCAGAAGAAGAACAAAAACCCGCAGAAACATCACCTGAAAACCCCGAAGCTTTGTTAGAGGATCAAAAAGAAATTCAAAAAGAAGGCAAAGAATTGAAGGAGCTTGAAGAGCTTAGATTTCTCTTGGCTCAAGCAGAAAATAGGAAAAAAGATTCTTCTGGAACCATGCTTTCAATGGATTTGCCGTTAGAAAATTTGCGGGCTGAATACGAGGAGAAGAAAGAAGCTGTAGCTCGTATGTTGCGGGAAAAGCTTACCGGGGTGGCTGGGGGCCCGTTAAATAAAGAGCAACAAAAATTATTTGACGATACTGTATTTGAAGAAATCATAAAAAAAGAATCTGATGCGTATATAAGTAGTTTAAGAGAAGCTAGAAAAAATTCTGGGGGTATGGCGGTAAAAATCCAGGAAGGAATGAAAAGTTTCCTCGGCCTAAGCGCTATTCAGTGGTATAGAAAACAGGACAAGTACAAAAGAATCGGAGCGATCGCTGTGCTTGCGGGTATAGGTATAGGTGGTGGAATGTTTCTTGGTGGAGCGGCGGCCAGTACTGCTCTGGCATCTGGTATTGGAACTGTTGTTTACAGAGGTGGAAGAGGATTGGCTTCTGCTGGTGTGATGGTGGGTGTCGGTAAAGTAGGTAAGAAATCTATCGAAAAAATTGATGAGAAGGAAAAACAAGATATAGAAAATATAAGAGATTCTGGAAAATCTCTAGCAGAAAAAGCAGCAGACTTTCTGAAGATTAGAGAAGGGGCTGAAAAACAAAGAAGAAAAGTAATGATGATTACAGGGGCCACTAGTGTGGCGGGTGGTGTGGGAGCGGGTATTGGTGCCGGCGCCGCAATGGACATGTTTGCGGATTACTATGGTATTGGTGGTCTTTCTTCTTCTGGCCCTGAATCAAAAGCACAAAAAGAAATCACAGAAACGCTGGAAAATAAAAAAGCTGGTAATGTTTCAGAAACAAAACCAAGTGTCCCCGTAGAACAAATAGAATCAGATGGTATCAAAGTTGAAGAATTAAAACACACACCAGACAAAGGCGATTCGAATTGGGGCCTGCTCAAGGAAACGTTGGAACATAATGACAGGTTTGCAAAACTAGAACATTCCGGACAGAAAAGTTTTGTCTTAAGTATGTTTAATAATAAAGTTCTCTCAGACCCGACAGAATATAGCGGTGGCGGGGTTGGTGCAGATGGAAGCATTGCCATCGGCAGAGAAGTCGATTATTCCAAACTTTTTGAAGACAAAGAATGGGTTAATAAAGTTTTGGAAAAGGCCAAAAATTTACCGGCAGACAGGATCAAGCTTATAGAAGAAAATGATGCCAAAATATCTGCTTGGGTCAAAGATCCTGATCATCGGGGCCAAAAACTTGATGGAAAGACTGTGGAAGAGATTTTGAATACAAAGCCGAAATCGGAACCCTTAATCATAAGGCCAGCTGGAGGAAATTATAAACATGTTACTGATCTGGAACCTCCTTCCAATAACAAAATGCAAGAA
>DATDVC010000019.1:0-7928 GCA_036517695.1 Minisyncoccota bacterium | reverse complement strand
AGTTTCAAAAAAAACTTCGCAATTCACACCCAACACTCTTTTGGTTCGGTATTTATTTTTTAGGATTATTTCCCAATCCTAAAAATTCGCGCCTGCTTTGGGGGTCAGTAATCTTTTTGGTTGCAATGTCGCTTGCCATGCCGATGCCTCTCGCGTATTGCTCTTTGCTAAATTGCGGGTTTCGTCTTAGTGCTTCATGTTCGACGTCGCCTTTTTTAAAAGCCAGGATTTCTCTGTTTTCTCTTGCGATTTCTGGAGTCTTGTAAAGATCAGGGCGAGCTCCGTATCTTTGCCCCACCATACCCATCGAAGTGCCGGCAAGATTGCCCAAAATGCCCCCCTTGTCTTCCGCGCGCACCATTGTTACCAAGATAATAGCGCCGATGGTCCAACCGAAAGAAGCGAGAGGGATGGCGTCAAAAGCAGGAATGATTTCGATAAAAGAAGTGATGGCAAGGGTGGCGAATTTTTTAGGACTGGCGATAAAAGGAACATCAAGAAATTTGTACCAAATCCAAAATCCCAAAGTGGCGCATGGTGCGATGACTACACCCATCACGATTCCTATGCCGAGCCATGTTGTCACCATCTCAAACAAATCTAGAAAAAGAGCGACGCTTATAATGCAAGCCCCCATCCAAATTTTTATTCTTTCTCGTTTTTCTTCCACCTCTATATTCTACCCTATTTTCTGTTTCTTCATTGCCAAAATTTGCGAGGGGTCGGAGGTGATGATCTGGTCTTCGGTGTAAGAAGCGATGATCTTTATGGCCACATGCTTGAGTCCGGCAAAGAATATGCCTTCCCCTACTCCAGACTCTATAAGCAAATATTTTTCTTCGTCGGTCAGGTTGAAAACCTCCTGAAGTCTGTCTATGGTTGTCGGCGACTGCTTCAAAAGCATTTGTATGGAAGAGTTGGAAACGATCGGCATGCCGTAGGGCGATTTTAGAAAGTCGTCAACGTCTTGAGTGATTGTCGCAAGCCCCAAATAGTATTTCCTTCCTCTTTTTGCGAGTGAAAGAAGGAAAGATGCCGTGTCTTCGCTTTTCATCATCCACCAGGCTTCGTCGATGACAAGGAGGCGCTTTTTCACCTCCCTTCTTATCGCATTCCATATATAATGCATGACGATATACATGGCGACCGGCTTCAACTCATCTTCCATGTCTCTGATAGAAAAGACGACGAATTTTTTGTTGATGTCTATGTTTGAAGGCCGATTGATAAAGTTTGCCCAAGTGCCTCGGGTGTATTTTGAGAGTCTTTGGGCCAAAGATTCTCCTCCTTCCATGCCGCCAAGCACAAGCTCGAAGTCAGAGAGGAGCGGTGGTTCGACATTTTTGAAATCAGAGTCAGCCGTGATGTCTTTAAGGGCGTAAGTTTCGGTGATCGCCCGGTCAATCACCGCGTCTTCTTCTGCGGTGAGCCCGCCCATCATTATGCGGAAAAGGCCGACCAAGTTTATGATTTGGCTCCGTAAAACGGAGGCGCTTGACTCGTCCTCTCCCGGCACCGGAAGCTCAAATGGATTTATGTGGTGATCGGAATTGAGAGAGATATTGAAATACCTGCCTCCTACGGCCTCGGCCATATACTCGTATTCATTTTCCGGATCAACCACAATGACTTCGGTGTCAAACATCAGCGTGCGCAAGATTTCTAGCTTGGTGGCGTAAGATTTTCCGGAACCGGATTTTGCAAAGGTTACCGAGTTGTAGTTTTCCAAAGAAAATCTGTCGAAAAGTATCAAAGACGAGTTGTGCCGGTTGATCCCGTAAAGTATCCCCTTATCGGAAGTCAGGTCGAAAGAGATGAAAGGAAAGATCGATGAAAGAGGCGAAGAATTTATTTTTGAATGCACCGAAAGTTCGTCTTTGGCTATAGGGAGAACGCTTCTAAAGCCCTGTTCTTGCTGGAAAAGAGCCGGCTTCATGTAAACAAGCTTTGATTCCAAAATTGATTTTATTTCGGACTCGACTTTGTCGAGCTCTTCACTTTTGTTGGCATAAACTGACACATAAAGGCCGACCTCAAACATTTTTTCTTGGGCCTGCTGGAGTTGGTCGCGCAAATTTTCCAAATCTTGGTATGCGGTATCGAGCATTGGGTCTCGGACCAGACCTTTCTCCTCCCGTATCCTTATCTGACTCTGCACTTCAGCCACCTTTTTTTGAAACCCTCGGAGAATAGTCGCCGTTTCAAGCGGATGAATGAAAATAGAAATGTCGAACATCTTGTCCATGTTTATTATTGGCGCAAACCAATCTTCTGTAAGATAGCGAGGATAAGATATGACAAAAAAGCTTCTGACCACCTTTTCTCCCAAATTAAGCTCTTTAACGTTTACTTTTAAGGCACTCGGAGCAAGGATGTCTCTTAGTTCAAGTTCCGGACTCTCTGAAATCGCTTTTGGCAAAATGGAAAGTGGCATCTCACTCTTATTTTCTTTTTTCTTTAAAAAATCAAACATATCCTGAAAATTATTCTAAGTACTCTAATTGCTCTAATTATTCTAAATGGAAATTTGGGATTTTGTCATTGTTTAGATTAATTAGGTTAATTAGAAATTAGGTCAATTTATCTTAATGGGTTTCTCCGTTTCGCCCGGATTGAATATCTTATAAAACAACTCTACTACTTCGTCTGTCCCGAGCTTGGCTACTCGAACTCCGCATCGCACAAGCCCCTGCTCGACCACTCCCATTCTTTGTTCCAATTGATTTTTCTTTTCCTCAAAATCCTCCTCTTTTATTTCTCGACTCTGATTTTTTTTGCCAAGGAGGTCGGAGAGCGGGTTTCCCTTTGAAGATATGATGGCGGCGTCATATGGCACCACAATGAAAAAGCTTTTTGTCATTATGTTTGTAGATTCGGTGAAGCTTCTTATAAAAGCGATATACTGCTCTATCTGAATTTTCATCAAGTCGTTGGTCTGTTCCTTGTGTCTGGTCTCAAGAAGAGCTATGTATGGCCTTATGTCGAGCCGTCTCGACTCCACGATGATTTGTATGGAAAAATCCAAAGAATTCAGAAAATCCTGGAACTGCAAAAGTATGGCCTGTCTCTCGTCATTTGATTTTAGGGAAAAATTTATGGAGGAGGCCATAAGCACCCCGCGCATCCCGCCGTCTTTGAGTATCACGATGCCATCGCGGACATCATCTATCGGCACAAATTCTTGTGTAGCATTTTTGCTCATAGCTCAAATTATTCTAATTGCTCTAATTATACTAATTATTCTAAACAAATCCCAATTTCTAATTTTAGGTCAATTAGGTTAATTACGAATTGCTTAGCAATTCGTCTTCTTTCTTTTTCACATCCAACTCCCAATTCATATCTTTCAGTTTGCTTCCGGAAAGATTGGGCACCACAAGCGAGCTGTATTTTTTTTCATTTTGTTCCGCCGCTCTTTCCTCTGGAGTTTTCTTTTTCCAAATATAAAGCTTGTCTTTGGTGGCGTATTTAAATGCAGATTCCAAGGCGAAGATAAAAGGCCTGTTGTTTATTTTGTAAAAAGCCAAAGCCAATGCCAGAAGGACTATAGGAGAAGAAATGAGAAGGCCCAAAAAAACTCCAAAAATAGTGGTGGCGACAAGAGCCACTGACGCCGCGCCGGCGAGGTAAATAAACTGCTTGAGCGTAAATGGCCCAAAAATTTTATCCTCGACATCTATAAATTGTGGAACTTGGAAACGCATGGCGTTTAAATTATTCTAATTGCTCTAATTATACTAATTATTCTAGACAAGCTCCAATTTCCCAATATTTAAAATTGGGGTTTTCTTAGGTCAATTAGAATAATTAGGTTAATTCTCGAGGGGTTCTCTATACGGATCGCTCCCAGAATAATTAGGCACTTTTATTTCTGGTTTATTTTGTTGCGCATTATTTTCAATCGGCAGATTGTCTGGGGCCTGGCTACTAGATACTGTCTGCTGGCCACTCTCCTTCGCCGGCTGCATCCCCCTCGCCTGATTTAGTATCAGGTCTTCGAATGATTGCCCGATGGAGTTGGAGGACAGATCCTTTCTAGATAATTCTGGTTTTTTGCTACCGTCTTCTTTTTTGGTTTGAGTTTCTATATTTTCGGGATATTTTTGATTGTTGCCGCCCATGTTTATTTGAGAAAATATTTTTATGTTAACCTCGCTTGCTATTTTTTCAACATTTTCTGACTTTATTCCCATCTGAAGTAAAGAGTTTTTGAAACCTTCCTTTGGTTTTAAACTCAAAATAACGTAACTCACCTCGTCCCCCAGTTTCAAAGCAGTTTCTTCACTCAAGGCATTATCCCAAGCGATATCTTGAACTAATCCTCCTAAGCGATCTGAAAAAAGTAAATTTTTTACTTGGTTTGAAGACTTTTTTATTGCTTCTGATATTTTCTCAAAATCCATATATTTAGAATTGTTGTCTTAATGTATTGTCCAATCCCAACGTTGACCTCAATCCGGTTGCCGGGTCATTAAGGGTTTGCATTTCTGCACTCATGTTTGCAACGCTACCGTTTGTAGCCGCTGGCCCTGCTAGGATAGTATACCTAGCTTGTTCTGCTGGGGTTAGTGTTGCTAACATTCCTGCTGGTGCTGTAAATACTCCAACGTAAGCGCCAGTATTTGGAGTGAAGCCCATCTGGTTATTCAAAGTATTTAATTCACCCCTCGCTGCGTTCATATCTGTTCTCAATTCTCTTATTCTTTCGTCTATCAACGTTGCGGCAGCAACCCTATTTGATCGACCCATCATCCCAAACAAAGAATTTACATTGTTTGGAGTACTACCACGATGCGCGTGTATCTTAGAAGCAATATTTCTTGCATAAGCAACTCTTGCCTGTCTGTCGGTAAATTGTTTGCCTTTCTCAATAACCCTCTTTGTTTTTTCTTCTCTGTATTTCTCAAAACCACCCTTTCCTTTTTCTGAAGGTGTTCCCAAAATATCAAGTTCTTTTCCAAGACCGGGAACTTTTTTAATTGTATCAGAAGATCTAACATCAAAACTTCCTCTAGCCATTTTTTGTGTACCTGAATATAGAGTGCCAAATGTTTTTTGGTGTTGGGCGGCCAGTCTTTGGAATCTTTGTGATTTCTCTAATCTGCTCGCTGCTCTACCAAAACTCTGTCTACCCATTAGGGCTGCACCACCAATCGCTCCTGTCCCAATTGCTCCGCTAATTGCAGTAAATCCAGCAGTTTTTGACGCCATTTGTTTGGAGAAGATGAGGGCGGCGATGGAAAGGCCAATGATAATTACGTAATTTAATATAAGTTGCATGCCGTCGGGACTTGGATTTTTCAATCCGGCGGCAAGCGTGGCACTGTTTGCTCCAAGTAGCCCCTTGCTAATTTCTAATCCTATTCCAACCTTAAACACCACCCATGTCATGGCAAAGAAAATCGGAGCAAAGAAAGATTGATCTATCAAAGCGTTTTTCCAGGTATTAAACTTACCGCTTTGTCCGGGTATGATTAGCGCGATTAGCGCCAGAGGAGAAAGAATCATGAGGAAAATTAAAATAACAAATCGCGCAGCAAACATTATTGCCGCGATGAGGAAAATAACGGCCGTAATGAGCAAAAATATTGAGCTCATGACACCATGTATTAGCATCTGACTTGCATCATCCGGACTTTGCAGAAGAGTTTTTGGATCATAAAGACTGTTGAGGCCGAGCAATCTCATGTATCCGGTGGTTATGGTGCTCTGTCCACCACTGTTGCCAACGGTGCTACCCTCTCCTGCTTCGCTTGAAACTCGAGCGTTGGTTATTGAATTATAAAAACCGATAGCCGCAATGTTTGACGCATCAATGACTATTTTTGAAAAGAAGAGACTGAAATTTATAAGAAGCGCGACAATAATGATATTTAAAACATTTTTACCAACATCACCAAAACTTAAGGAGAACATTGCCTTGAAGGCGACAAAAAGAAGCACGAATATAAAGAACATGTTGGCAACATCGCGCAATGCCGCCCATGCTTGGCTAATGCTTTCACCTATGGTTCCTTCTTCCCCGCCTATATTTTTGGCCGTTTCGATGATAGAGTATTTTACTATCTCATCAAACAGTGTTCCGCTTAGCCATAAAACGCCAGCCGATAATGCCATAATGACACCGGTGATGCCTTTTATAAGTGGACCAAAAGAGGCAAAGACTGCATCTGATAACAAATCAAGAACAGGTGTGTCACTTTGCCCTGCTTTTGCCGGCGGAGAACAATTTACTGTAGCTCCTATTCCAGCACCGGGCAAATTTTTCCACCCCGCCGCTAATTGTTCTGGTGTACATGCTGCACCAAATACACTCATTGGGGCGAAGACTCCCACCATCACAATCGCCAATATTCCAAATGTTAAAAGTTTTTTGGTCATTTTTGATTTCAAAATTGGCTTGTCGGCGGCTGTCCCGCCGTCTCACAATTGTTTAGAGCCGGATCGCATGTCGGTGTGGGGGTGACTGTGATTGGGGGTGGTATCAAGGTTTCTCCTGGGGGAGAGCATTCTGGTAAACTTGGATTGTCAAAACATTCATACGGATTGGGAATTGGTGTACTGGCCTCGTTTATCAAGTTTTCATTAGAAGATCTAACATAATCGTCAATGATTTGATCATCACTTGGGTTGTGTAACAGACTGGTAAATGATGTGGACTGACTGTTATTTGCAGAATCAGAACCACTCAAACCTTTTAGACCACTTCCTATGCCGCCTACAATTCTTTGTGTAAGTTGATTTAGTAAAGCGCTGATTATCTCATTTATTTCATTTGCTACAGCTATCCTTTTATCCCCAATAGTCAAAACACTATCAAGTTTTTCTTGTATGACAGATCCTGGGGTTGAGGTTTGTTCCTTGACTCCACAATCTCCAACTTGTGGGACTGTCTGTTGGTTAAGTGTCACTCCGTCTTCGTAAGTTACACTATTTGATCCGTCTGGATTTTTAACTGTTCCCACCACTTTGCGCCCGGTTGGACAAGTTTTGAAAGACATAAATCCTCTACCCCAACTAAGCTCCTTATCCTTCTCCCCAACCTCTTGAGCAATAGCTCTGGCCAAAGATCCTTCGGCTTGGAGGTATGCGCCGATCGGGTTGTTCTGCGGCTCTTGGGTCAAGCGGAAGAATTTGTCCCACCCGCCACGCTCGAAGTCGTTTATAAAATCTTCCATATTTCCATAAGCGTCACTCAAGGTGCATTGCCAGCTTTCGTTGTATCCGGAGTAACTTTGAGCTAAAGCGATTTTTATCCTTGCGCTTATTGGCCCACAGAGGAAATTTAGGTTTGGGTTATTGGCAATAAAATTTCCGGCAACCCTGTCCCCAATGCTTTGGAAGTATGCAGTTGGGTCAGTAACATAAGCAGGTTTTCCTTTAAAGCCGGAATTAATCCAATTTACGGTACTGGCAGTCATTCGTTTGATGATCAAATCAATCATTTTGTATAAAACTGCATCCAAAATATATTCCTTGACTGTTAGTTTGGTGTTAGTGACAGCAGTTACACTATTAGCTTTAAGATTTGCTGGATCCCAAACTGGTACAAACAATTGGGCATTTGCCGGTTTTGCAAAAATCGGAGAAATCGAAAAAACCAATACTATAAAGAAAATAAGACAAACAAAAACTTTTTTATATTTATAAAATTTTGTAGTCATTCGTGTTGATTCGCATGATTTTCGTATTTAAATTATATCCCGTACAATAGATAGTATCCACCGCTCCCTTGTTTATACTCGATATTATTTTTTTTGATAAATTCTGTAGTCGCATATAAAGCTGTTGTAAATAAATCTCCATTCTCGGTATAAGTTTGTGTGCCCTGCAAACTTTTCAATGGATCATCGAACACGTTTGCTAGTATTTCTAAACCATGTGCTATGCCCAGTGCGCCGTTCACCATATCAACGTGTGATTTTGTA
>DATDVC010000018.1:0-3195 GCA_036517695.1 Minisyncoccota bacterium | reverse complement strand
CTACTGCATAGCTTGTTCAACAATCTGCTTGATCGCACTGATCGATTGAGCGCCAGAAAGTTCATACTTGGTGCCATTTTTTGCGATCACAATGCTCCACGGTGTCCCGCCCCCTCCAGTAGCAAAGGCATTTTGGGCGTCTTCCTCCACCTTGTCCGCATACTTGCCACTCGACAAGCATTCATTGAAAGATGGCAGATCAAGACCCACAAAAGCGGCAATGTTTTGGAGCTCTTGAGGATCAAGACCATTGTTGGCCGGAGTTATTTCATACAATCTGTCGGTGTAGGCCCAAAATTTGTCGTTCCCCCCAAGCTCTCCGGCGCATTCCAGAGCTTCAGCCTCCTTCCGCGCTTTAGGATGAAGCTGATCCAAAGGGAAATGCCGATAAACCCAAGCGACTCGGCCATCATACTCGGCCACCACCTGCTTCATGGTGTTGTGGAACATTTTGCAGAAAGGACATTCGGTGTCTGAATATTCGACTATCACAACCTCCGCTTTTGGGTTTCCGCGGATATGGTCTTCGTCCGAAACCGGCCTCACATTGTCTAAAGAATTTTGGGTTTTGCTTGGTTGGTTTGCTCCAGCCACCTGTGATGGCCCGGCGGGAGCCTTGGTATAAACGACGGCGCCAGCCACCAAAATACCGGAAAATACAATGGCCAGAGGGATTGAAAGCTTGTTGGGTTTTTCGTTTTCCATGAGAAAAATAAATCTAGCGAATAAAATATTATTACGCTATTATGCTAACACAAACAAGATGCATCGAACAATAGTAAAAGAGGGTCCGTTGGTTTTTATCATAAACGTGATTGCGATGGAAATAATCCTCGCGGTCTTGCTTTACATCGCTTCTTTCCTCCAAAACTATGAGATGCTCTATAGAAATAGGGGCTTTGACGCTCTGTTGCGATACGACCTTTTTCTTATCGTAACATTTTCCGCTTTACAACTTTTTTACGTTTCAACCCTCTTCTTGGAATGGTATTTTTCGTATTTTGAAATCACACCGGGAGAAATCATAAAAAAGTCTGGCCTTCTTTTCCGCCGACGCAAATCAATAGCTATATCCAGCATCACAGCAGTTGAAATTTCCGAGTCCCCCCTTGAAAGATTGATGCTCCATTCGACCATAACCCTGCACAGACACGAAACTAGCTCGGTAAAAATCAGAAACGTGGCAAATGCCGAAGAATACGCCCAGATTATAAAAAGACTTTTGACCCCAAGGCAGAAGAGAAGCTCGCCAAACATTCTTTCGATCGTTCAATCTGGGGAAAACGGCTCCACCGAATTCAAAGAAACTCTTCGCTATGACACGAGGAAAAACGCGGTGAATAAAGACCTGGAGCAGGTGGCGATGAAAAGCATAACCGCTTTTCTAAACAGTAGAGGGGGCACTCTCATTTTCGGCGTAGACAATGATGGGAAAATAAAGGGTCTGGAAAAAGATTACGATACTCTGCCCAAAAAAGACCGCGACGGATTTGAAAATCATTTGAGCATGCTCGTAAAGTCAGCGATAGGCGTGCAATTTGGAAAATATATTGAAGTGGAATTTGAAAAAATAGAAGGGAAAGAAATTTGCGCTGTTTTCGTTTCTCAAAGCCACAAGCCCGCTTACCTCAAAACAGCCGAATCAAAAGAAAGCTTCTTTGTCCGCATGGGCAATTCCTCCCAACCTTTCTCGATGAGCGAGACGGAGGAATACATAAAAAGCCACTGGTAACATTTACAAAAAAGTTTTGGGAGCACTTTTCATCCACACAAGACTCGCTTAGCCGCCCCAATCAAGGGCGGCTTATGTTTCTAGGTAGCGCTATGCACCCAAATCTTTTTTCTTCTCTTCAAATTCTTTTTTGTCTATCTCGCCCTTGGCGTATCGCTCCTGCAAAATTTCAAGGGCGGATTTTTCGTTACGGTGAGTGCCACGAGATTGACTCGTGAGCCACTTGATAAGCGCGACAATACCGGCGATTATTAATACCCACCAGAGAATCATAAAAATCCAGCCGAAACCGCCAAAGGGACCAAATCCAAAATTCATCATATCGTTTGTTGAATTATTACTGCCAAAGGGAGACGACCACCCTCCCCACCCCGTAGAGCTTCGCCACGGGGTAAGCATCATATTCATCATCGGCATCCAACCACCGCTAATTGCCGGAAATGCCGCCGAAGTGTCACAACCGGAAAGCCGTTTGCCCATGACAATATGAATCTGCTCTTCGCCATCCTCGCCCTGCGCTTGAATCATCATGGCATTCATGGCGGCGTGCGAATCTCCGGCCATCTGTCCCATAAAATACTCACCAAGTACTCCATGCTGCTCATCGTTTAGATCGGCACAAACAACCTCTTTTGCTTGCAGTTTATTCCAAAGCTCTTTGCCTTCCTGTTCTTCGCGGGCAGTGTGCTCGACGACTTCGTCCCAATCAACAGAAGTGTTGGAGAATCCTCCCATCATTTGAGCGTTCGCATTTTGAGCAAATGAACCGACAACAACTATAGAAAGAATTGTTAAAATGAATTTTTTCATATGCATAGTTTAGCCAAAAACTAAAACTTTATCTGAACTCTCGACCATTTTAAGCAAGTCTGACATTGTGGATACAGGGCACACTTTGCTCTCACTCTTACCGCGCACCTTGAGACAGCTTTCGCAGGCATAGATTTGTCCTTTCAATTCCTTAAACTCCGCAACCTTCTTGGAGATATCAAAATGTTCTGTATCGGCAATAGTATCGAGTTCGGCTCCCTCACTCATTAAAAAGATAGTCACATCATGACTGGCTTTAAGCGAAGTGATACCAAAACGAAACGTGTTCCAAATATGTTCCGGATCGTTGGATTGCAAAATGATGCCAAGCTTCATAAATGTATTTTAACAAATCCACGAGACTAAAGACAGACCTGCTGCCAGTCAAGTGTTTAACATTGTTAATACTTGGTGACGTCAATTCCTCTCCAATCTCCATCCACACACGACCCATGTGGTGCTGATCGGCTTTTAGTCTCATAAGCTTTTCAGAGTTAATACCCCTCTAAGCAGTCTAAAATCACCATTCTGTGTTAGCCTGTATGGATAGAAGAGTTAAAAACTAAATACTCCCCCTCACTTATAATTTTATCTTTACCGTCGACAACTTTTACAGCCGAATCGTCATCTAGAATGTAGACTTTGCTAGAGAC
>DATDVC010000017.1:0-11582 GCA_036517695.1 Minisyncoccota bacterium | reverse complement strand
TATGGCAAAAACAACCAAAAAATCAGCGAAAAAGTCAGCGATGGAAGATTTCATCAAGAAAGTCCAGAAACGAGATGGTTCCATTGTTCCGTTTGATTTTGAAAGGATTGTGACCGCCATAAACAAGGCGATGATCGCTTCAAGCGAGGGCTCGGAAGCCGAAGCCAGGATGGTCGCCCACAAGGTGCTCGCCGACCTGGTGCGTATCAGCAAAAAATACAAAGATTTTGTGCCAAACGTAGAAGGCATACAGGACACCGCGGAAAAAGAGTTGATGCTCTCCGAATACATAAACACAGCAAAAAATTACATTCTTTACAGACAAGAGCGGACAAAAGCCAGAGAGCAGACCGCTATGGTGCCCCAAGAGATCAAAAATGTCATTTCCGAGAGTAGCAAGTATTTCAAGACTTCATATCAAGAATTTATTTTTTATCAATTTTATTCCCGCTGGAGGGAGGAGCTTGGGAGAAGAGAAACTTGGATAGAAGCGATTGATCGCTTCATGGACTACATGAAAGAAAATATGGGGAGCAAATTGACTGACGCGGAATACAAAGAAGTGAGAGGGGCGATCTTAAACCAAGAAATCTGTCCATCAATGCGACTCCTCTGGTCAGCTGGCAAAGCAGCCAGGAGAACAAATGTTTGCGCTTACAACTGCGCATATATCGCTCCAACATCATGGAGAGATCTGTCTGAAATAATGTATGTTTCAATGTGCGGAGCAGGATGCGGATTTTCCGTAGAGCCTGAAAATGTAGGCAAGTTCCCCCAGATACAAAAACAAAACGGCAAAATGGCAGATAAAATAGTTGTTCAAGACGACAAAATCGGCTGGTGCAACGCTTTCGTGGGGGCTTGTGAAGCATGGGAAAATGGTTTTGATGTCGAGATCGACTATTCTTTGATAAGACCGGCCGGGGCAAAATTATCGACAATGGGAGGTCGGGCGTCCGGCCCTGATCCTCTGCGAGAAGTAATGCAATTTACCCGCAGAAAAATGCTTGCGCGCCAAGGCAGAAGACTGACCACCCTTGATCTGCACGACATAATTTGCCAAATAGGGCTTGTGGTAGTTGCCGGCGGAGTCAGACGTTCGGCTCTCATATCGCTCTCCTCTCTCGACGACAGAGAAATGAGAGATGCCAAAAAAGGAGCTTTTTGGCAAACGGAAGGCCAAAGATCAATGGCAAACAATTCGGCCGTCTACGAGGGAAGACCTTCAGCTGAAGAATTTTTGGAAGAATGGACAGCGTTGGTCACATCTCACTCCGGAGAAAGGGGGATATTCAACAGGGGAGGACTAGAAAGGCAGTTGCCAAAAAGAAGGTGGGAAGTGCTGAAAGACGCGAAACAGCCGGGAGTCAACCCTTGTGGAGAAATTTATCTCCAATCCAAACAGTTTTGCAATTTGACATCAATCGTCGTCAGACCTCACGACACAATGAATGATTTGAAAAGGAAAATGCGCCTAGCCACCCTAGTTGGAACGTACCAAGCCACCCTAACCAATTTCGAGTATTTGTCTAAAGAATGGAAAGACAACTGTGAAAAGGAGCAATTGCTGGGAGTCTCTATCACCGGTTATTACGACAACAAACTTGTCAGAGACGACAAAAATCTAGATGCTCTGCGCGAAGAAGGAATAAAAACAAACAAAAAATATGCCAAAAGATTCGGCAAAAACGAGTCGACAGCGATCACCTGCGTCAAGCCCCATGGCAATTCAGGGCAACTTTTGGGAGTGGGGAGCGGTATGCATACGTGGTATGCCAAGTATTACATCAGGAGAGTCCGCATTTCCGTTACCGACCCGCTTTTGAAGCTTGCAGAGGACCAGGGTGTACCTGTAAAACCGGAAGTCGGATATTCAACTTCAAATGCTTCGACCATGGTGCTTGAGTTTCCGTGCAAAGCGCCGGAAGGAGCGCTCGTAAACAAAGATGTAACCGCGCTTGAAATGCTCGGCGAATGGAAACGACTCAAAGAGCACTTCACCGAACACAACCCTTCAGTAACAATCTACGTGGGAGACAACGAATGGATTTCAGTTGCCGATTTTATTTACAAAAATTGGGAAATGATGGGCGGACTTTCGTTCTTGCCTCGCGACAACCACGTCTATCAGCTCGCGCCATACGAAGAAATAAGCAAAGAAGAATATGACAAGCGAGTTAAAGCGCTCGGCCACATTGATTTCTCGAAGCTTGTGATCTACGAAAAGCAAGACCAAACCATAGGCGCCAAAGAGCTCGCCTGCGTCGGCGGAGTTTGCGAATCAGACGCTCTCACTCTGCCTTCGATCGGATCCCAAACCACATAAATAATGAAAAGTAGTCTGCCAAAAAAGAAAAGTGTAACTTTAGAAACTATAGCTAGTTCGATAGAGAAGTTGGATACTAAATTTACAAAAAAGTTTATTGACGTAGAAACAAAAATAGGCCAACTTGATAAAAAAATTGATGACAGAATAGAGGAACTAGCCATTTCAACAGCAAAAGGATTTAAAGCTGTTGATATACGGTTTACTGAAATGGAAAATAAGCTGAACGCAAAGATAGATTTCGTAGAACGCAGTCTTAGCGGCAAAATTGATGGAGTGGATAGACGTATAGACGATCTTGCCATTACTAAATCAACCAAAGGAGAATACCAAATACTAAGCAAGCGTCTCGACCAAGTGGAAGCCAAAGTTGGGATCAAAGCATACTAGACTTTTTGTAAAAAATAATATATAAACAGAAACAGAAAGGATCAACCGAGTGAACACAAAAAATTTTAGTTTGAGGTCTCTCATTGAGAGTGGTGCTGAGGGATACAAACTTCGTCTTGTCTATTCAATCGAGATCGATCACCAACTCATGGGGACTTTTCCAGTTGTAATCAAAGAAACCGGCAAGCAGGTTCTTACCACCAGCAGGGAGATGCTGATTGAGGTCTGGAAATCGTTACCTCCCCGCAAGTCAAAAATTGTGACCCATCTGTTCTACTGCAATGATGAGTCAAGTATTGGTTACCACGTCTCTGGGATATCGGTTTCCGATCTGAATCTCAGTGAACCGATGTTTATCTTTAGCGGGGAGGAGTTGGAGTTACGAATCATTCTGCAGAAAACCGATGGGAAACCCGGTTTTGCTTGGTCATCTGGAATTTTTGGTGCTCATCAATCAGAAGATGAATTTTTCCGAATGATCGAGCTCGCAAAAAAAGTGTGATCGTGTATAATGAATGCTAGAGAGCTGTGCGGTGCCTGAACACCACATAGCTTACGCGGTGCAGAGGCCTCACCTCTCGGCACCCAATCGCGCCCGGGGCAGGAATCCATACGTGGAATCCTGCCCTTTTATTTTATTTTTTAAAAAAATTTAATTGAGTTATAAACACCCCAATATTTTTGTATTTGATATAATCATCTCATGCAAGAAAATGGAAAGACTATTCGCGTTGCGATAAATGGAGCGGGGAGAATCGGGCGGGCGTTTCTTAAGCTTTCCCAAAATTACGCCGACAAAATGGATGTTGTCGCGATCAATGATCTGGGTGACATTGATAATATTGCTTATCTAATCAAATACGATACCGCCTATGGAGCGGCGCAATTTTCGGTTGGAGTTAAGAGAGATAAAAAAGCGCTTTTAATAAACGGAAAAGAAGTTGAATTCCTCTCTGAAAAAAATCCTGCCGATTTGCCTTGGAAATATTTGAATATTGATGTAGTAGTTGAGTCGACCGGAGCATTTACGACTTTCAAAAAAGCTCGCGCTCACATAGACGCCGGTGCTAAAAAAGTAGTCATCACTGCTCCGGTCAAAGACGAGCCAGCTGACGAGACCCAGGCAACAATCCTCATGGGCATTAATGATGAAAAACTAAAAACCTGCCAAGTTTCTTCAAATGCTTCTTGTACCACCAATGCCGGCTCGCCTTTGATCCAAATTTTGAACGAAAAAATCGGTATTGAAAAAGCAATTTTAAATACAGTGCATGGCTATACTGCGAGCCAAAGCATCGTCGATGGGCCTAACAAGAAGGATTTCAAGGAGGGAAGGGCAGCTGCTCAAAACATCATTCCCACTTCTACTGGTGCCGCCATCGCGGTGACAAAAGCAATCCCGGATCTTTATGGCAAGTTTGACGGTCTCTCCATGCGAGTGCCCATTGTCGCCGGCTCCATTGCCGATATTACTTTTATAGCCAAAAGAGAGACCAGCGTCGAAGAAGTCAATAAAATTTTGAAAGAAGCGACCAATGAAGAGAGGTGGAAGGATATTTTTACTGTAACTGAAGATCCGATCGTTTCTTCCGATATCATCGGCTCACTTTATGGCTCCATCGCCGACCTCGGGCTCACTCGTGTCGTCGATAAGACATTAGTCAAAGTTTGCGCCTGGTATGACAACGAGATGGGGTACACCGCGACGTTGGTGAAGCATGTTCTAAAAATCGGTTCTTATTTGTAAGATGAAAATATATTTTGCGTCAGATCATGCCGGGTTTGAAATGAAAAATGCTCTAGTAGGATTTGCAAAAGGGCTTGATTTTGAAGTTATTGATTTGGGTCCGGAAAAATTAAATCTGCAAGATGACTATCCACTTGAGATCGAAAAAGTCGGTATGGAAATTTTCAAAAACCCGAGCGACCGCGGAGTGGTGCTTGGCGGAAGCGGGCAGGGGGAGGCGATAGTTGCAAACCGGTTTCCAAATGTCAGAGCCGCCGTTTACTATGGAGGCAATGAAGATGTCTTGAGACTCTCCCGAAAACACAACGACGCAAATGTTTTGTCTTTGGGAGCGCGCTTCTTGTCTTTAGAAGAGGCCAAGGGAGCTTTGAAGTTTTGGCTTGAAACTCCGTTTTCGGGAGACAGGCGCCACGTCCGTCGACTTCAAGAAATAGACGAGATGGAAGAGTCTCTTTATAAAAATCCATAACTCACCCCTAGCCCCTCTCTTACATCAATAGAGGGGAACCCAAACCAAGAACAATGAATGAAATAATACCAGCCCTAATACCGCAAAACTTAAACATTGTGCGAGAGCAGTTTGGCAAAATTTTGGGCGTGGCAAAAAAAGTCCAGATAGACATCGTTGATGGAGAATATGCTCCGGTAAAGACTTGGCCTTTCAATGGCGACCAACCAGACGAGATGCTTTCAATAGCAAGGGGGGAGATGGAGTTCCCATACATAAACGACTTTGTTGTCGAAGTTGATATGCTCTTGCTTCACCCGATCGAATATTTGCCCGATCTTATATCGATGGGAGCAAAAAGTTTTGTTATTCACCTAGATTCTACCGATCATCTCAAGGAATGCTTGGAGACAATCAAAAACTGCCCCGGCTGTGAAGCGGGTGTAGGGGTCAAGCCATCTTCAAATATGGATTTGCTAGAAACTTTTGTTTCTGATGCCAATTTCGTGCAATTTATGGGAAATGAAAAAGTCGGCTACAACGGAGTCGAGCTGGAAAAAACGGTGCTGGAAAAAATAAAAATTTTTCATGACCGCCATTCTTCAATCCCAATACAAATAGACATCGGAGTAAACGAGACGACCATACCAAAGTTGAAAGAAGCGGGAGTCTCAAGATTTATCTCCGGTTCGGCCGTTTTCAATAGCAAAAACCCCAAAGAGGCCTTGGCCCATTTGAGCTCTCTTTGATTTAGTTTTAAAATATAGACACTCAAGTTATTTGCTAATCAAATTAAAATGAAAAAAGATCATCCACTTTTGGGGCTCCTAATCACAGTTTTGGTTTTTGTCGGAGCCGTATCGCTTATTTATTTCAAATATCTCGGCGCTGAATTATCCGGCAAGAACAACGTGGCCCGTCAAAGTGGTGACGTGGGTCCAAAAAATCAAGAAAGTAACCAGGAAACCTACGTTAACAATGAGTATGGATTTGAGATTACTTATCCATCAAGCGATGTTGCTAAGCTTAATTTTGTACAATCCGACCAAGCCGATAAACCCGATTATCTTCGCATACAAAATTACAGATTTGGTAAAAATAGTGGCGGTCTTACCGTGGGAGAATACTATCTAGAAATGTATGTGATAGGCGCAGATGAACCTTGCACAGAAAATGCGGTAGTCTCTCCGGTTGCATTGAGCTTGGGCACAGCACAGGGTTATAAAGGCACATGGCCCGGAGATCAAAACGCAGGCGAAAACATGTCTGCCATGTGCCTCTACAAAGACGGTAGGCAATTTTATGCGGTAGTGACCGAAAGCGGTCAGAGCTCCAAGATCGCGAATTCCATTTTTGATTCCATTAAATTTGTAAATTAACAAAATAAAATTATCTCATGCCTCCAGAATCAAACATCCCCGCTCCCGAACTCAAAAAAATAAATTTCAAAAAGCCGCCGGCTCATATTGTTGTTTTAATCGCTTTCGCGATTGTTTTGGGTGTATTGCAGATCACCGGTTTGTATTTGAATAAAAAAGAATCAATCCCTACTCAAACTTCAGAAAATCAAGACCAACAAAATTTGACTGTTGATCCAACTTCAGATTGGAAAACTTATCGGAATGAGGAATACGGGTTTGAGTTGAGATACCCCCAGGAATTATTCTTTACAGAATCTTTGCAGTACAATTACATGGCTTTTTACAATGAAAAACCTCCACAGGGAACAGAGCGCCCCAATCTATCTATACAGATATCAAAAAATCCAGAAAATCTATCTATGAAAGAATTTTTTGATGGAAAAAATGAGCCGGACTTATTCGGACAAACAATGCCAGAAGCAATTGTTCCAATCAAAATTAACGGAATAAGCGGGATCAAATTTGATCCATATATAACATTCGCAGGAGGAGAAATTATTGTAATCCCGTTAAAATTAGGTTTCTTGAGTATACACGATGACGGTGGCACTTTCAGATTATCTGGAAAACTTGATCAAATCCTCTCCACATTCAAATTTATTGAGCCAGAATCAGATTTAATAAAGGATGTAGGCAGTAATGATACCCCTGCAATTGTTAAAACTTTATGCAAACAGACGGGTGAGTATAAGTTCAATAATCAGCAAGGAGAGGAGCACCTGTTCCGCGGTGGTTATCAAAAAGCGCATATGTGCATGGAGGGAGAGGAGTCGGTAATTTGGAAAGTTGATGAGGGACCGATTCCAGAAAGTGGCACGTATTACTTTGATAACGCAGGAGATTATCTGGGTTTTTGCCAGTATTTATTCGCACCTCAAGACTGTCAGCGATTTGAAAATCTGCAAGATGGTTGTGATATAAAAAAGAATTATTGCGATTAATTACAAAAGATAGACGTAACAAAAATGAAGACACTTGAGTATTTCAAAAAAGATATTTTTAAAAGACCCGGGTTTAGAAAAGCCTATGAAGAGCTTGAACCCGAATTTAAGATTATTCGAGCACTTGCTTTGGCCCGAATGAAAAAGAAGCTGAACCAGAGAGAGCTAGCAAAGAAAATAGGGGTCACCCAATCAGCTTTAGCGCGCTTTGAATCCGGCAAAGTCGACCCTCGTTTAACTTTCTTAAAGAAAGTCACAGCCGGGCTTGGTTTGAAGTTGGTTGTGAAGTAAAATTACATCATGCCTCCAGAATCAAACATCCCCGCTCCCGAACTCAAAAAAATAAATTTCAAAAAGCCGCCGGCTCATATTGTTGTTTTAATCGTTTTCGCGATTGTTTTGGGTGTATTGCAGATCTACCTTCTTAAAAACCCAGATTTGCTACAAAATACGTATCCATCTGTATTAGACAAAAATGTATTAGACAAAAAAAATTTAACGGTTGATCCAATTTCAGATTGGAAAACGTATAGAAATGAAGATTTTGAATTTGAGTTTAAGTATCCAAACAACGGCTGGGAGATAGAAATAACTGACACTACCAGTCTAACTATAGTGAAAACAGAGGATCTTGAATACTCTTATTCTGGTTTAACATTGGCAATTAAAGAAGATGTGCAAAGTTTTATCGACAAATACAATCCAAAAGATGCCGGTGAAAAAATAACAATAAACGATATAGACTGGATTAAGGTAAATTCCGAAAACCCAAACCAGAGTTCCGAGGTTAAAAACTATAATTTTATTTATAGTATAAAAAATGGACGGTTATATCTTTTTTCCTATACTGCTTTTAGAACAGAATACGACCAAATCCTCTCCACATTCAAATTTATTTCTACTTCGACAACAGATATGGCGAGTCCGGATAATTGGGGAGTTCATCATAACAGCAATACCCTTGAGGACTTTGAGTTTAAATATCCACCCGAGGCTTCATTAACCGGTGGAAGCAGAGGTATTAGGTTGTTTATGCCAAGGGAAAAAATCGATATCGAGATTTACATGGTAGGAGAATTCAATAGATATCCAGAATGTTACTCCACAGAAGAAGTCAAAGCTAAAAAACTTATCGGTTTACACGAATGGACTTCTTGCGATACCGGCTGGACTACAAAAACCCCTAAAAATAATCTTTTAGTAATCGAAGTCATATCTCCAAATGCATTATTAAGCGAGGAACAAAAAATACTGATAGAAGATATTCTGTCTACTTTCAAATTTTTCTCCCCATCGGCCCCTCAATACTGATATAATTGAATAAAATGCTCGAATTAAACGATGACAAAATAATGTGGCTCCAAGAGAAGGCGAATGACATACGCCAAAGTATTATTGAATCGCTCATCGAAGCGGGAAGCGGGCACAGCGCGGGGCCTTTGGGTATGGCCGACATTTTTACTGCGCTTTACTTTCATATCCTGCGACACGATCCGACGAATCCGAGCTGGGAAGAGAGGGATAGACTAGTGCTTTCAAATGGGCATATAGCTCCAGTGCTTTACGCGACAATGGCGCATTCGGGGTATTTTCCAGTTGATGAACTTAAAACTTTGCGAAAATTTGGAAGTCGGCTTCAAGGTCACCCTCATCGAGAATTTTTGCCCTTCCTCGAAAATTCTTCAGGGCCTTTGGGAAGCGGTCTTTCCCAAACTGTCGGCATGTGCCTCGCTGACAGGATGGATCATGGCAAATATTCACCAAAACAATTTTACTGTTTGATGAGCGACGGAGAGCTTCAAGAGGGTAATTCTTGGGAGGGAGCAATGCTTGCGAGCAAAGAGCGACTTCAAAATCTTACTGCAATAATCGACAGAAATAATATTCAGATAGAAGGATACACCGAGGATGTCATACCCCTAGAGCCCCTGCGTGAAAAGTGGGAATCATTCGGTTGGCATGTGCAGTCGATAGACGGGCATAATTTTGAAACGATTGTGGGAGCGGTCGGTCAAGCGCACGCAGAATTCAGCAAGCCCTCTGTAATTTTGGCCAACACAATTCCAGGCAAAGGCGTTTCCTTCATGGAAAGAAGGTACGAGTGGCACGGCAACCCTCCAGGCAAAGGGCCGGGTGACGTAGTACCAAAAGAAAAGCAAGGTCTTAAAGCACTTGAGGAAATCCGCACCTTGAGCGGTAAAATAAGAGGGGGACATGAGTAGACCTCACCCCCAGCCCCTCTCCTAAATGCAGGAGAGAGGAGAAAAACAAAAAGACAATGCTAAACCAAAATTTAAAACTTAATCCCAAAATATTTGATGCAGACGTAGAGCAAGCGCCTATTCGCAAGGGCTTCGGAGAAGGGCTTTTGCTTGCGGGAGATGAAAATAAAAATGTAGTCGGACTTTGCGCCGATCTGACCGAAAGTACCCAGATGCATTTATTTGCAGGCAAATACCCGGAACGCTTTGTCCAAGTTGGGGTGGCCGAGCAAAATTTAGTGACAGTAGCAAGCGGGATAGCGGCCATGGGCAAAATCCCTTTCACTTCTTCTTACGCCATGTTCAGTCCTGGCAGAAACTGGGAGCAGATCAGAACCACAATTTGCTATAACGATCGTAAAGTTGTGATTGTCGGAAGCCACGCCGGCATTTCAGTCGGGCCAGACGGAGGCACACACCAGGCAATAGAAGACATCGCGATCATGCGAGTATTGCCAAACATAGTTGTATTTTCTCCTTGTGATTCGATTGAAGCCAAAAAAGCGACACTTGTGGCCGCGCGGATTAAAGAGCCGGTTTATATCCGCCTCGCTAGAGAAGCCACCCCCGTCGTCACCACAGAAGAAACTCCGTTTGAGGTTGGGAAAGGGCAAATTTTCTACTCGCCGCCAATGAAGGCGGAGGTTGGCATCATCGCGACTGGAGCTCTTGTGCATAAAGCTCTGGTTGCGGCCAAAAATTTTGCAGAGAAAGGCATTGCGGTAAAAGTGCTAAATATGGCAACCATAAAGCCTCTCGACTTCGAAGCAATAAAAGATTTGGCGAAAGAAACTGGCGCCATAGTGACAGTTGAGGAGCATCAAGTGGTTGGGGGATTGGGCTCCGCCGTCGCTGAAGTCTTGGCTCAAAATTGCCCCGTGCCGCAAGAATTTATCGGTGTCCACGACAAATTTGGTCAATCAGGCAAACCTGAAGAGCTTTTGGAGCATTATGGCATGGGCATCTCACACATCGAATCCGCCCTTGAAAAAGTTTTGAAGAGAAAGTAATCCACAGTTTTGGATTGATGAGGGGCCGAGATCGTTATAAATTTAGAGTGGATTTCTAATCCAGAAAGAAGGTGATCCAGTCAGGTGGGTTAACTTCTGAAGGAAGGAGGTTTTGTTTTTAGAGTTAGAGAGAGACTGGGTAACAGGGGGTCTTGCGCAAGCACGACCCCTTTAAAATTACATAATTTTTTCCGGACGATAATCTTGTGGAGCGTTAGCTAGATATTTCAATATTTCTTCCTTTGTCAAAAGGCCTTTCTGCGCGCCGGTTTGCTGAACTACCGACATAGAATTTACAGGCGCCCAAAGAAGAGCGTCAAACAATGATTGCCCTAAAGCTATAGCCGAAGTAAACGTTGAAGCAAAAGCGTCTCCGGCGCCGGTCCGCTCAAACGGAGGTTTTGGGTCTGGAAACGGCTTCATAAAATATGCTTCATGACCGTCATAAGCATAAGCCCCCTTTGGCCCGTCAGTGATGACCACCACATTTGGCCCCTGTTCGCGCACCCCCTTAAGCAGATTTTTTATATCCTTTTCTTCCGGCCGGTTTAAAATACTTTTAGCTTCTTCGACGTTGCAGAAAAATATGTCTGATCTTGCGTAGATATCTTTCAGGTTTTCGATACCCATCTTCATCTGAAAAGTGCCCGGCTGGAAAGCTAGACGCACTTCTTGATTTTTTCTTAGATATTCAGCAATCTGCTTGTGATACTCAAGAGTGTTTTCTCCAACAGAAGAAAAATAAATCCACTTTGGAGTTCCTACATCGGGAAAGTTGTATTCGTAAGAATGATGTTTCAAAAGAATAGTTCTGTCTTCTTCAAACCAAAGCACGTAGTGATAGTTGGTCTCTTTGTCTTTGTGAGGTTTGACGAAACTTGTGTCTACGCCCGACTTGTGGAGAGTTGCGATACACTCATGGCCATTGTGATCATCTCCCAGATTTGTTACCAAAGCAGACCGCAGACCAAGTCGTGCCGCAGAAACGGCGGCATTTGGAGCATTGCCCACAGCTCGTATCTCTTCGACAGACTCAAA
>DATDVC010000016.1:0-7013 GCA_036517695.1 Minisyncoccota bacterium | reverse complement strand
CCAATGCCCGGAGGTTTTCCTTCTGTCTTTATTTTCTAATTTCATCATATCAAACCATATTAAATCTGTCAATTTGCTAAAATACGTCAAATATGGTTAAATAGAGGCGGAGGTTATCTCTAATGGGATACATCGTTATTTCAAAAGACGGCAAGCCCGTCAAGGCAATTGGACCCCTCAGCACTGATAATGCTTGGTGGTTCTTTGGTTTTCACAATTACGATGAGGACTCAGAGACCCCGGGTTTGTATCATGCGGGGAAAGGACATCGACCCGGCATCACCGGACAGTTCTATGAGAACTTGCCGGAAGGTCTGCCGGTTGAGCGATTCCAGATCATGATGTGAGGAGAAGCGACATGAAAACACTCGCAAATCTGGTTAATGCACAAGGGTTGAGTAATCGACGCTTTGCAGAAAAAGCTGGTATCAGTTTTCGAGCGATTGCCGATATCCGATCCGGCAAATTCGAGGAAGCTTTGCAGAATAGAAATGGTGCGGAGTTCTCGAAGAAAAAGCGGATCGGAGCAATCCAAGTTATGTCCAGAGTTCTTATTGCTTGCGGAGAAAATCCGCAAGAATGGGTGAAAACTCTTGGACTTGAAATAGATAGTCGGGAACAACAGGCGATGTTTGAAGCTACGAGCCAAAGACCAAGGCCTCTATTAGCTCCTGGTCTAGGAGGAGATGAGTGGAACACTCTTTTACTTATCGCCGATACACCACTTACCAAGGAAGATATCGAGCAACTCTCGAAAGCTCAAGAAGTTCTCGGAGATTTCTTCACCATCAAGCGGGTCATCCAACTCCTGATCCACAAACACAAGAAGTCTGTCGGGAAGGAGTAATGATGGCCGCCAATGCGTTCTTTTCATCAGCCTGATTCATGCAATATCGGGTCGGGCTTCCCTTCAAGAGTTTTTATGAATTTTTGAAGGGGAGAAATTCCCACTGGTTCTTTGCAATAAGTCTGTCACCTAGACTCTAAAAACAGTGTGAGCTTGTCCGCGAGACAATGGAGAAACCAAATGTCGAAAAGAGTACTTTCCGAAGAGATTGCTGAGCATCGCATTCAGCTGCTCATCCCGTGGGTTAAAGGCGCCATCAAGGATGAAGGTTATATTCACCTGAATAAGACGCTTGGGGCTCTGGATGCGTTCATTAACGGATCTTACGGATTAGAGTCCAATCCGTTGCCACACTTGCGGAAGTGCTTCCCGGATTTTATCTGGAGGTTTCAAAAACCGAAGGATATTGGCGAAGTTGTCACGATCGTATTGAAGCACGACTATACGTTCGCTGTCTGGGATTGTGAAGAAGGTCTCGTGACTGCGAAAGAGAAAAACAACTCGCAATATGTCAGGGCGGTCTACTACACCGACGAAGACCATCACTCTTTTCCAGAGTCGCTCGAAGGGTTTGATACCGTAATGGTTGGAGCTTCTCCGATTTGATGTAGATTGGAATCGGGTCTAAAGACCCATCACTCGCGTCAGACCAAGTGTCTGGCGCGAGCTTTCTTTTTATCAAATTTTATTTAATAATGACGCTAATGCTTTACTTTATCACTGGCAACAAAAATAAATTTGAAGAAGTGGCCGCTATCTTGCCCGAAGTGGAGCAACTTGATATTGATTTGCCTGAAATTCAGGAGATTGATCCACACGAAATAATAAAAGCTAAGCTTCAGGAAGCGTTCAAACATACCTCTGGAGAATTTATCGTCGAGGATACTTCTCTTTATTTTGATTGTCTTAATGGGTTGCCGGGTCCCTTAATAAAATGGTTTATGAAAACTATTGGTAATAAGGGTTTATCCGATATAGCTGAAAAACTTGCTAATGGCAAAGCTCAAGCTAAAACGATGATTGGCTATGCTAAAGAAAAAGACGATATTCACTTTTTTGAAGGGGTGGTTGAAGGTAAGATAGTCCAACCTCAAGTGGCTTCGGGTTTTGGTTGGGATCCGATTTTCCTGCCAGACGGACACACAAAAACTTTTGCTGAAATGGATAAAACAGAAAAGAACGAAATTAGCATGAGGAGGATGGCTTTGGATAAGTTGAGAGAGTTTTTGGATAAATAAAAATATGGTTATTGATATAGAACTTACGTTAAACAGATTTGGGTTAGGAAAAATCACGGAAAATAAATTCCAGCTTTTTTGGCTTAGGTTTAGTAAGTGGCAAATCCTGGGTAAACATTCACTTTCTTTTGAAATAAATTAGAAGACGGAGAGAAGAGTGGAAGAAAAAGAGGAAATAAAGTAGATTGTAAGCATGTCGTTAAAAATCGGAATCGTGGGTCTACCAAACGTCGGAAAGTCGACGTTATTTAATGCACTGACTAAAAAGGGAGTGCCGGCGGAAAATTATCCTTTTTGCACTATTGATCCGAGTGTAGGGATTGTGCCTGTGCCTGATGAACGGTTGGAAAAATTAAATGAATTTTCAAAATCAGCCAAAAAAATTCCTGCAGTAGTTGAATTTACCGATATCGCAGGGCTGGTAAAAGGAGCTTCGGAAGGCGAGGGACTCGGCAACCAGTTTCTCTCGCATATTCGAGAAGTTGATGCGATCGCCGAAGTGGTACGGATTTTTGAAGACAAAGACATCATCCATGTTAACAACAAAGTTGATCCACTTTCTGATATCGAGACCATAAACCTAGAGCTTATCTTGGCCGATCTTCAAACTGTAAGCAAAAGATTGGGAACAATAGAAAAGGATGTGAAGAAGGGAGACAAAGAGGCCATAATATTGGCGGAAGCTTTAAAGAAAATAAAAAATGCGCTTGAATCAGAAAAATTGGCTTCGAGTGTAGATTTTGATGAAAAAGAAATGCCTCTGATAAAGCAAATGCAGTTTTTGACCATGAAGCCGATATTTTATGTGCTCAATTTTTCTGAAATATCCAACCCTTCGACTTCGCTCAGGGTCTCCGAAATACCGGGTCAGTATGTCGAGGTAGACCCGGTTTTCGGGAAAGGTTTTGATGATTTGGTGAAAAAGGGCTATGAAGTTCTTGATCTCATCACTTACTTTACGACGGGGGAGGATGAGACTCGAGGTTGGACAGTCAAAAGGGGGAGCACTGCTCCAGAAGCTGGTACAGCGATACATAATGATTTTAAAGATAAGTTTATAAGGGCGGAAGTGATAGAGTGGGACAAACTTTTAGAAGCTGGTTCTTATGCTTCCGCTCGTGAAAAAGGTTTGGTCAGAACAGAGGGCAAAACTTATATCGTTAAGGATGGGGATGTAATAGAATTTAAAATTTAAGACCCCGGCTTTCGCGAGGGTCTCAACAAGGTCTTGGACCAGTTACTGAGCTACTACCTTTGTAAAATGGGCACGCAACAACCTCATTTTCTCGACGCGGTCTAGGGGTTGGCGGCTCATCTCCCTGTTAATTTTCATTATAGAGTTGACGTACGCATTTTCGAGGTGCACGATGGCTTCCTCGTACAACTCTTTTATGCGTTCAAACGAGATGTCTTCGTTGCTGGCTGCCTTCATGCGCTTTTCAACCATTGTTATCTGGTAAATGCTCATGATGGGCCTGCACAGTTTAAATTCTTCTTCAAACTCGGCATTGAAGAAAATCGAGCCATGTTTCAAGACTGGTTTTATTGGTTTTTCCAAAGCGCAATCCTCCCATACCATATTACACCAAATATGGTAAAATAAAACTATATTAAAAATAACTAATGACTATGGAACAAAATCGTACTAGCGCCAAGGATTTCTTTTTGCACTTAGGGTCTATCGTGGCTCTTTATGTAGTCGCGGGCAATTTTATCAACCTTCTTTTCAAAATCATCAATGAGGCCTATCCAGAAGTAGCCGCATATTCTTATTATTACTATCAAGGTGGTTCTCAAATAAGTTTGTCGGTCGCTACACTCATCGTCGTTTTTCCAGTTTTTGTTTTGCTTTCGAGAATGGTTCACAAAACTTATGAGGAATCTCCAGAAAAAAAGAGTTTAGGTATTCGTAAATGGCTTACCTACATCACTCTTTTTGTGGCGGGTATCATGTTAGTGGGGGATTTGGTCACCGTGCTTTATAAATTTTTAGACGGTCAAGATTTGACGGCAGCCTTCTTGCTCAAAGCTTTGGTCGTTTTGCTAGTCTCTGGGGCAGTGTTTGGTTTTTACTTGCAGGATATTCGCGATCAGGTATCTCAAAAAGCCAGAAATATTTGGGCAGTGGCGATCGGTTGTTTGTTGTTGGTTGCTATAATCCTTGGCTTTTCTGTTATAGGTTCGCCGAAAACCCAAAGACTTTTGCGAGAAGATGATAGGAAAATTTCAGATCTTCAAAATATGCAGTGGCAAGTGATCAATTATTGGCAAGTCAATGCTTTTATACCAAACGAAATGCCAAACTTGCCACTTGATCCCCAAGGCGATAACACATACGAATACCGCAAAACGGGCGAGCTGTCGTTTGAACTTTGCGCCGGGTTTAATAAGGAAGACAACATACCTCAAAATCAAAGAGTGCCTATAGAAGGACCTTACATGAAAGGTGATGTTATGCGTAGCGACAACTGGGAGCATCCTGCCGGATGGCATTGCTTCTCTCGCCAGATTGATCCGATCGCATATCCGACGAGTGTAAGGGGGTAAAGAATAAATTTCTAATTACTCTAATTTCTAATTGACCTAAGATGAGTGGAAGTCGGGCATGTTATGAAATTTCAGACTTTTATTGTATATTTTTAAGAATGAAAGGAAAGTATGACCACAAAGAAATAGAGAAGAAATGGCAAGAGAAATGGCGGGAAGACAAAATTTACAATACTGCCGATGAGGCCCCCACTTCGCCGGAGGCTCCGCGGGGCAAGAAAGAAAATTTTTATACCTTAGTCGAGTTTCCTTATCCTTCCGGCAATCTCCATATCGGGCATTGGTATGCCTTTGCGGTGCCGGATATTTTCGTGCGAGCCAAGAGGATGCAGGGGTACAACGTTATGTTCCCAATTGGATTTGACGCTTTTGGACTGCCAGCTGAAAATGCGGCGATAAAAAGAGGACTTGATCCAAAAAAATGGACTTACGAAAATATTGCTTACATGGAAGGTCAGCTCCAAAGTATGGGTGCTTCTTTTGATTGGTCCAGAAAAGTAGTAACAGCTGATCCGGAATATTATAAATGGACCCAGTGGCTCTTTCTCCAGCTTTACCGAAAGGGTTTGGCTTACAAAAAGAAAGCAAATGTAAATTGGTGTCCAAAAGATCAGACCGTGCTCGCCAATGAGCAGGTAGTAGCTGGAAAATGCGGGCGTTGTGGAAGTGAAGTGGTCCAGAAAGATCTGGAACAATGGTTTTTCAAAATTACCGATTACGCAGAGCGGCTCTTAGATGATTTGGAAAAATTAAACTGGCCGGAAGAAATAAAAGCTAGCCAAAGAAACTGGATAGGGAGGAGTGAGGGGGCGGAAATTAATTTTCAACTAATTTCTAGTAGCAAGCAGCAAGTGGCTAGTGTTCAGGTATTTACCACCCGACCAGATACCCTGTTTGGAGCCACTTATTTGGTGCTTGCCCCAGAACATCCAGAAATTGAAAATTTAACATTTAAAATTGAAAATTGGGAAGAAGTTGGAAAATACATACAAGATATAAAACAAAAGACAGAAATAGAGAGGACGGCAATAGAAAAAGACCCTTCGACAGGCTCAGGGCAAGCAAAAACAGGAATAGAAATAAAAGGAATAAAAGCAGTCAATCCAGCAACAGGAGATGAAATACCGGTCTGGGTGGCAGACTATGTGCTGGGCAATTACGGCACTGGCGCTGTGATGGCAGTGCCCGCTCATGATGAAAGAGATTTTGAATTTGCCAAAAAATACAATTTGCCTGTAAAAGAGGTGGTTGTTCCAAGTATAATCGATAAAAGAAATCCGCCGGTGGAAGGCAAAGAGAAAATCACCAGAAAAACCGTTCACGTTATCGTAAAGAATCCGGTCACGGGGAAATACTTGGGGTTGAAATGGAGAGAATTTCCTTGGACTACTTTTGTGATGGGAGGTATAGAAGAAGGGGAAAGTGTTGAAGAGGCCGGAAGGAGAGAGGTAAGGACGGAAACGGGTTTTGTGAATCTTAAATTAGTGAAAGTTTTGCAGGGTCAAGTTAGAGCAGAATTTTTCGCAGCGCATAAAAATCAGAATCGCATTTCCTTTGCTACCGCCGTTATGTTTGAGCTGGAAGACGAAAACCAAGTCGAGAAAGAACTTGAGGACCATGAAAAATTTGATGTGATCTGGCTTGATGAATCTCAACTAAACTATGAGAATATGACTCATGCCGAAATGGATAATTGGATAGAAAAAATGAATCCAAACTATACAGTTCATACAGGCAGTGGAATTTTAATAAATTCGGGTGAATTTAATGAATTAAGTTCTGAAGAAGCTCGGGGAAAAATTGCAGAAAAATTTGGAAAGAAAGTAACGAAATACAAATTACGAGATTGGCTCTTGAGCAGGCAGAGATATTGGGGCGCGCCGATACCAGTGGTTTATGATCCAGAAGGAAATGCACACCCTGTAAAAGAGGAACACTTGCCTTGGCTTTTACCAGAGGATGATATTGATTTCACACCAAAAGGCACTTCACCACTCGGTTCTTCCAAAGAATTAAAAGAGAGGGTTGAAAAATTGTATGGAAAAGGATGGACTCCGGAGTACGATACTATGGATACGTTTGTTGATTCTTCATGGTATTTTTTAAGATACACAGATCCCAAAAATGATAAGGAGTTTGCGAGTCGTAAAAAAATGGATGCGTGGATGCCAGTCAATAGATATTCGGGGGGGGCAGAGCACACGACTATGCATCTTTTATATTCGCGATTTTTCCACAAAGCGCTTTTCGATATGGGCCTGGTCAGTGAAAGCGAGCCCTATGTGGAGAGATTGAACAGAGGTTTGATATTGGGCCCCGATGGACAGAAGATGAGCAAAAGCAAGGGGAATGTGATAGATCCCGGAGAGTGGGTGGAGAGA
>DATDVC010000015.1:0-11745 GCA_036517695.1 Minisyncoccota bacterium | reverse complement strand
GTTTGCCAGACTCCGGCCACCAAAGCCATTTGAATCTTTGTCCCCTAGCCCGGCGCATACGTGCCGGGCCTTGTTTTTTTGTAAGGATTATGCTATGGTTAAAGTCAGAAGGAGACGTCAGTGCTAACAAAAAAGTTTTGGTTCGGTTCCCTAATTGTGGGGCTCGTTTTTAGTTTAATTTTTGGTCTTCTTGCGATTTCCGCAGGAAAACCCGAAATCCTAGCATACGCAACTTTTATCCTGGAGATAGCTTGCGTCGGCGGAATTGGCATGGCTGGCTGCTCGGGGCCAAGCAACCAAATGCGGGCATTGCGGCTCGTGGGCCCATTCATGTTGGCTCAGACCGGAAGTTCGATGCTCGCGCACCACTTTCTGTTCTAGAGAAGGAGCGGGGCCACATCATGAATGAAATATTGTCTGCCGTTGTAGTAATCGCGGGACTTGGAGCTGGAAACTTCGTTACCGAAGCAATCGGGAAAAAAGATTGGGATAAAGCTCTCGGGAAGAGCTACTATCAAGCGTTTGCGATTACTATATATTTGTTAGCGAACGCTTTATCCCAAAGATTCTGAAGTTCTCTAAGTCCATAGTTCAAAACCGAAAAGGAGGTTTAACCGCAGCTATTACCGTATGATCTTTTGTCTTCCTTCGGCCCGGCGTGTTTGTACGCCGGGCTGTTTTGTATCTATTTTTTGTTTGGTTCCTGTCTCCCCCTTAAAGTAAGGGGGATTAAGGGGGTTATTTCTCCCCCACAAAAAGCATCTGACCGGCAAAGGGTTTTATTGGTGAATGGATGTAAGCGCGGACGATGAAGGGTAAGAGAAAGTTTGGCAAGAGTGATGGGCTGTTTTTTACTTCTTGGGGCAAGAAGCGTGGCATTTTCAAAATTATTTTGAAGCCATTTTCAATAAGAAAACTCTGGAGAGACTCGTCTGTAAAAATTTTCTTATGAGTATGATCATCAAAATACCGCCCAGGCTGAAGGCGAAAATTTGGTCCCATCAAGATAAGTCGGCCTCCTTTTTTCAAAATTCTTTTTACCTCCGACATTGTTTGCGCGAGCTCTTCTTCAGAAAAGTGTTCGAATAGGTTGCTAGAGAGAACTACATCAATGGTTTCGGTAGCAATCGCCGATAGATTAGAAGCTCTGCTATTTATCTTCTCTACATCAGCATGGGCAAATTTAGAAAGGTCGGGAGAATAATCAACCGCGTATTTTTTGGCCGCCCTGACTTGATTTATGAAATCACAATACCCCGCCCCCAAATCTACCACGGTCGAGTCGGTTGGAATGTAAGGCCGTAGGAACCTGATTATTTCCCGCCAAGCAATCTCACGTCGAGGGTCTGGATTATATTGACCCGAAGCATAGTATTTGTCGGTGGCTGTATTATTTGTCATATTTTTTTAAAAAAGTATCTTAAGATCACTGGTATCATTTTTAGACCAAGCTTGGCAGCACGCCAGACAGAGCCAGTATACATGGACTGCCCCACTCTTTCTTTATAGATGATTGGTATTTCCACTACTGTTAATTTGCGCCGTAAAATCCAGATGATGAGTTCCGGACTAAATGTGCCGTCACCCCTAGACAAAAGGAATAGATCTTTGATTTTATTCAAGGCTCTTCTACTTATAAGCTTATAGGTACAGCCGACATCTGTTAGGACCGGGCCATTAAATAAGACTTCAACCCACTTTGCCCAGAGCCAATTGCCAAAACGCACAGGGTATGGCATAAAGGCTCCTTCCCACATCATCTCGCGCGAAGTGCGAGTACCCAATACCGCATCAAAATCCCTGCTATATGAAAGCAATTTTTCTACATCGACAGGCCGGAAGGTGGCGTCAGCCTCACACATTACAATTATTTCTCCTTGAGCTTCCTGCATGCCTCGCATCAAAGCATTGCCATATCCTTGTTTCGGTTCATGCACAAGTCTGGCTTTTGTCCTTGCCACCTCTTCCCTTGTATTACCGAGAGCATTGTTGTCCACCACCACCACCTCATCAACAAACCCGGTTTCAAAAAAGCCATCCACCACATCGCGGATGCTCTCTGCTTCGTTGTAGGTCGGTATAACCACGCTGACTTTTTTGTGATGATACATGTTCGTTTGTGATTAATGGATTATATAGGCAAATTCACAAAATTCAACACGATAGAGTCCATCATTAAATTGAGTGTTAAATAGACCAGAAACAACAGCATAAATATGTGATTTTTTTCTTTATATTTTTCCAACGCAAAAGCCCCTATAAAAATAACGAGAGGTGTTGACACAAAAAGAACTCGCTGAGTAATAGCGGGCCAGATGAAAACAGGCAGGAAGGAGATAAATGTAGATGCTAAAAATAGCTTTGTGTCACCGTCGAGGGTGTTCCATTTTCTAGATAACACCGCAACGCCAGCAACAAAAACTACTCCAAGTACGTTTAAAAGTGAGCCGAAAGATTTTATGTATTCGATCGCACGAGATGAATACACATATGTTTCCCCGTTGACCGCAAGCCAATCGAAATAAGTGTAGTCAAAACAAATGAAAATCCAGAGATATACTGTCAATATTGGGGTAATAGCCAAAATCGCAGGCAACCAGCTTTCTTGAATTATTTTCACGAGAGACTTTCTGTTCTTAAATATGATAAAAATAGCAATGGGGATAATCGGCAAAAAAGCGTACTCTTTGAAAAGACCGCCTATGCCAACAAAAAAAGAAGCGAGCAGAAGATGCTTTCTTTCTTCAAATTTTGCGTACTTAAGCAAAAAATAGATTGAGGTGATATAAAAGAACCAACCACCCATATCCATCAAAAAATTGAGTCCGAAAGTCAGGAGGGCGTAGTTTCCAGCAAAAAATAAACTGCCTAAAAGCGCAGTTCTATCACCAAATAAGATACGTAAAGTTTTATAAAAAACAAATACAGACAGCGCATAAAAAACCGCGTTCATGGCAAACCAAGTACCCAAGAGTGATCCTGACAATTTTGACAATATTATGATAAACCAAAGACCGCCAAAAGTTGTAATGACCCTATGAGCCACATTTTCAAAATGACCAATACCTCCTTCCAGAAAATTCACGGCTTCTAAGTAGGAGACGCTGTCTCCCTGCACTTGCGGTTCAAGCAGAAAAAAAGATGCTATAACAAGTGCAAATATAGATACAGACAATATTAAAAAGTTTCTATCGTAAGCCATATTTTATAATTGTCCATATCGCCTGGATACCGTCTTTAAAACCTATTTTTTTACCATCAGCATAAGATCTCCTGGAATAGGAAATTGGCAATTCTATAATCCTTAGTTTTGCTTTGGAAACCGCAGCCGTTATCTCAGGTTCAATATCAAATCTGTTTGCTCCAAGAGTCGGCAATATTTTATTTAAAGCTTCTTTGGTAAAACATTTGTAGCAAGTCTCCATATCTGTAAGCTCAAGCCCGGTAAACAAGTTGGATAAAAAAGTTAGAAATCGATTTGCCAAATAATAAGGCTTGAAAATGAATGGGTGGTCCAAAAATCTCGAACCGTAGACTACTTGCGCTTCGCCGCGGATAAGGGGTGGGAGCAATTTCTGATATTCGGTTGGGCTGTATTCCAAATCCGCATCTTGAATAATTATAAAATCTCCCCGAGCCACAGCAAAGCCCGTTCTTACTGACGCTCCTTTGCCCAAATTCTTGTCGCTTAAAATGATTTTTAAATTTTCGATTTTTAGATTTTCCAATTTATTTCTAGTGCCGTCAGTAGAACAATCATCTACCAAAATTATCTCTTTCTCCAGTCCCAAAGTGTCACTTTTTTTGACTGCGTCAATGACAGAGAGGATTGTATCTCTTTCATTAAATACGGGAATGATAATAGAAGCTGATTTCATTTTATTTGCGCCACCAATTGATCTATCAAAGCCGAAAGGCTGTGATTTAACAACACATATTTTTGAAGCTCTTCAGTTTTTTTGGAATCGATTTTGCTCTCCGTATTTAACCATTGGCTTATTTTATCAGCAATCTGTTCAGGTTGGGTTAGGGTTTTCAGTTCGTCAAAAACCGAGTCCAGAGATTGATTGGCGACAATCGGCAGACAACCGCAGGCCACCGCTTCAAGAATGCTTTTGTCGAAGCTTCCGGTAGGAGTAAGATTCAAAAATAGTTGGTGTTGCCTGTATAAATCTGGAGTTTTGTCGTTCGGCACAGCTGACAGAAATTTTATTGTTTCAGAATCTGCGAGTCGGCCCGCAGCAACTTTAAGCTGTTCGAGATACGAAAAATCTTCTTTATTAACCGGATCACCCACAATATCTAGTTTTACCCTCACCCCTTTCTGCGTTAGGATTTCCACAGCTTTAATCATTCCTTCGATATTTTTTATCGGCGAAATTCTACCAAGAGATAAGATGGAGTTTTTGATTCTTAGATTTGAAATGCCGGGTTTGAATTTTTCGGTATCTATCCCGACCGACATTATTTCGGCATTTTTAAAGCGGGCGGTGTAAGATTCGGGAGAAGTGTAAAAAATTTTTTCTGAAAGAAAGACTGCTGTTCTGGTCAAAACATTTCCCTTTGGGTGATTTCTCCAGAAATAAATTTTTTTGCCTAGAAATTTCCAAAAAATGCCCCCAAGCAAAACATATTCTTGGTTCATGTGAACAAAAACAGAATCATAATTTAAAGATTGAAAGAGGCAAAGATTGAAAAATTTAACAAGATAAAAAAACCTGCTCTTTTTGTTTTCTTTACCGAGAGAGAACACTTCAACATTTTGGGGCAAGTGATATTTGCCTTTCTCCAAACAAACAACCGAGATTTTTTCAAAATTTGACGCCAGCTTTTGGACCCAATTATGAAAAAAGCCCAGAATAGGGTCGTTTATGTCCATTTTTTGGGTCAAAATTAGTAGTCTCATTTTTTGAATACAAAAAATTTATAGGCGAGAAAATTGAAAACGGCTATCACTCCTCCGGCAATGATTTGCGCAAAAATATACCATATTCCGGCAACGTCTACAAAAATATACATCAAACAGGTATTGGTTACGATCCCAACGACTGCCACCACCACATATTTCATAAACTGATGATGAGCACCGGCCACCTCCCTATCTCCAAATGTCCACAATTTCTGGAGTAAAAAACTGATTATAATGGCGATCAAAAATGAAAATATCGAGGAATAAAGATACCAGATTCCCAAAATATCTGTAAAAATATACAAGGACCCAATTTGGGTGCCAGCGCCGGTAAATCCAGATACTAGATAGCGAAATAAAATATTTTTCTTAAAAATATTGCCGGCTTTTTGAAAATGCTCTTGAGATTTAGATAAAGATTCTTTGTATTTAGCTAAATATTCTTCTTTGCCAATTAACGATTTTAGCGCGCTCTCTCTCGCCTTTTGACCAATTTTTACGCGCAACTCAAAATCTTTGACGAGCTTAAGCATGGCTTTCGCAAAATCGTCAACATTTCTTTGTTTACACACCAAAGCTTCTTGATTGCCAAAAAACACCTCTCCCGCAACGCCAGTATCAGACAAAACAAGTGAGAGCCCATGAAGAGCCGCCTCGACCACCGACATGCCGTATCCTTCGTACAAAGAAGTGGAGATGTAAATATCGGCTTCTTCGTAAAATTTATTCAGATCATTTTGCCAACCGACAAATTTTACTCTGTTTTCAATATCCAGATTCCTAACTTTGGATTCTAGACTCTTCTTCTGACTTCCATCTCCTACGATCACAAACTCGGCCCCTCGACTAAGCTCGGGGTCTTCGACATCCAATTTGTCAACGACTTTCTTAAATGCTTTTATGGCAGTTTCCAAATCTTTCTCCTTCTCCAGTCTGGCAACCGTTAGAAATACAATTTTTTCAGCATTTTCTTTAGCATAATTCTTGGTTCTTAATTCATGATTCACAATTATCGGCAACACGCTTAAATATTGCGGATCAATTTGGATATTCTTTGCGATTCTACTTGAAACCACCCTAACCGAATCCGCAAATGAAAGAGTTACGTGGGAAATCAAAAATCTCAAAAAATTTAGAGGTGAATGAAAGATAAAATATTTGTTCGCAAAATCAGTATGAATTTGGATCTGTATAGGCAGTTTGTATATCAATTTGATAAAAACACCTACTATGCCCAACTCAAACGGATCCTGAACAGTCAAAACAAAATCTCTTTTATTAGATTTATTCAAAAGATTTTTAACGATTTTGAAGAAATCAAGAATGTACAGAATCCTTGATTTGGATTTTGTTGGGTACAGAAACACATTTTCACTAAGCTTTTTGTTCTCAAATTTTGGGCTTCCCGGAGTAAAGACTACCAAGTGAAGCTCGTCAAAAATCTTTCCGTACTCAATCTGCCTCTGCCGCACAGCAGAGCTTTCTTCAAAAATATTTTGACCCATCCCCAACGATATGACTTTCATTTTGTGAATTCCTTTACTAAAGCCAGGTGAAAATCCGTAACCTTTTCCCATGTTTGACTCATATCCAGATCAGAAACCGTTTCCACCGCCTTTTTATAGTTTTGAGGGTCCAACAGATACTTCATTTTTGACACAAGTTCATTTTCATCAAGCGGGTTAAAAAGGAATTCCTCCGGCAAATCTACAGACAAACCATGCCCTTTGCTTAAGATGACAGGTTTGCCGAGCGACAATGATTCCAAAATAAAATTTGGGTTAAACTCCGAAAGCGCCGGCCCCAAAGAAATAGCCGATCGCCTGATTTCATCAAACAATTTTTCTTGCGGAAGAGATTCCAGAAAATTTATGTGGCTTGACGAGGACAATCCGTTCTTTATTTCAAGCAAAGTTTCAAATTCCGGACCCTTGCCCACCAAAAGCAACTTACCTCTGTTTAAATTAGTTCTCACCTTATCAAACGCCCTCATGACAAGAGGCAAATTTTTGTAAGTTACGAATCGGCCAGCAAAAATTATTTGCGGATCATCCGTGAGTTCGGGCAAAGCCTTTTCCTTTCTAAAAATCGGATTTTTTATTATTCTGATTTTTTCAAACGGCAGACTGTAATATTTGTTATAAAAATCTTTCCAAAATTGGTTGTAAAAAATGACGACATGCGCGCTATTCACCAGCCATTTGATAAAATGGTACAAAACCGGCTTATCTTTTTTAAAAAGATTTAGATTGTAGTAATCGGTAATAGACATTACTCGCTTGCCCATCTCCGCTTCCCTTTCCCATATAGGGTCTCCACCGATCCTGATTGCAAAAGGCTTGCCGGCAACATAAGCCGCAATGCGCGCCGGCAAACCAGCCGCAGTCGGGTCAAAAGCATAGACCATTTTTGATTTAAAGGCGAAAGTTATCGCCCGCCAAATGTAAATCAGCCATTGAAAAACTTTATGGTGAGAGCGTGAAATCCGGACTATTTCAAAATTAAATTTTTTGTTATCGGGATCATCCCCATAAGCAATAACAATTGGCTCAAATCCTTCTGATTTAAGTCTCTCGGCTATCTTACGCACATGTATGGCGGGGCCACCGACATCCGGGTAGAAAATTCCAGCTGCAAGCAATATCTTCATGGATTGAATTAATTAACTTTTTCTTATATTATCACATATAAAGCCAACTTAAAATCATGCGACCAAAACCGAAAATAGCTCTCGTGGGAAGCGGAAAATGGGGCAAAAAATTACTCTCCGAGCTTGCCCTTCAAGCCGATTTACAAACAGTGGTTACCAAAGGAAGTAGCGGCACAATTTCATTCTTGAAAGAAAATTACCCCTTGATAAAAGTTAGCCAGAATTTAGACGAGATTTTGGATAACCCTGAAATAACAGCAGTCGCGGTAGCCACCCCAACTCAAACTCATTTTGAAATTTCAAAAAAAGTGATTGCTTCCGGCAAGCACCTTTTTCTTGAAAAACCGGGTGCCAATGATAGTAACGAGTTGAGCAAAATAAATGAAGCGGCCAAACAAAATAATTTGATTTTTGCTGTCGGATACGAATTTATCCACCATCCCGTTCTCCAAAAAATAATGGAAAAAATTGAGCCAAAAGATATTGAATATATAAATATGGAATGGTTCAAATGGGGCACTTTTAACGATCCGGCTCCAGCTCACCTGCTTTCTCATGAAGTGTCCATCCTAAAACATCTTACCGGAACTGATATTGTTGTTTCAGACCTTAAACAAAGCGGGGTTATTTCTAAATCCGATATTGTTTATTGCAACATGAAAGTCGGAAGGTTCCATGCGGACTCTATTATAAACAGAGTGAGTCCGGAAAAAAGAAAAACAGTTACAGTGAAGTCGGTTCACGCTTCATATATTTGGAACAATAACGACTTGTTTATCGTCAAGGAAGAAAAATTGGGAAAGGTGGAAATAAGCTCGGATTCTCCTGTAAAAAGAGAGCTTATGGATTTTTTCGACTCTGTCCAAAACGGCACCAAACCTAAAGCAGATGGCGACTTCGCGGTCCAAGTTTTAAAAACTATTGAAAAGCCGTTGTAAACTTACCTTCCATTTCTTTATTTTCTACTATTTTCAAAACTTCTTCCGCTGCTTGGACGCAATTGCCTAGTTTGCCGGAAAAAACGTTGATTATTTTGTTATTGATTTTGTTTACAACGGTAGGACGTTCATCGGTATGATGAACATTCGGAAGGACTGTCCGTATTGTATACATAGAACCCACATGCTCCGCTTTGGCTATTTCCGGCATAAAATAAGACGCTGATTCTAAAAACTTACCGACTCGAGAATGCGGTGGATTTTTGATTACCCCCCTGTTTAGCAAGGATTTGATATTGTCTGGTATCTCCGGCAAAAAACCCACATTTGTGGCGTGTATGGCATGAACCACGTTCCCCATCACATGCATATCAGTATCGGCATAAGGGTCAATGCAAAAGAAAGGCCCGTCCATAATGACGGCACTTATATTTTTAAATTTATCTGGCAACTTTAGCACTGGTTTTTCGCAAACCTCAAATTGGTATTGTCGCTTTGCCTCTGGATAATTTTCTAAAATGGAATTCAGGTTAGCATAGGTGCAGTTGACGACTGTATCATAATTTTCAATGTCCTTCGCGGTGGCCACTCGTTCGGTCATTAGATTAACCTTTCTTTTGTTGATTTTATCTTTAACAATATTTCTAAGCTTGATTGGATCTACAAGTGTTTCCTGCCCTTCTATAATAACGTCAAAAACTTTTTTGTTTATATGGGGTAATTCTGCCTTGCGGTGTTCTAATCCTGAATCATAGCAAAACTTAATAAAGTCTCTGCCAGAAACCTTGCTGTCTTTTTTGGGAACGCAATAATAATGCTTGTTTTTATTTATGATGGCCTCTCCATATTCCAAATCAAAAAGAGGCTGGGCTTGGCGAGAAGATGCTCCCGTCTCCATGCTTCTTGGGTAGTGGTATCCTCTATGCAATCTATATTGATTGATGCCCGAAGCGGCTTGTAGAATATCTTTCTCTTTTTCAAAAAGATCAATTTCAAATCCGTGATCCGCAAGCTTGATAGCTATTGTCGTCCCATAAATCCCGGCCCCAATCACTCCAATTTTCATAACAAAATCTTACATCCAACTTGATTCTTTAAATATATTGACCTTACAAAATTCTTTTGTATAATTCACAAAAGAGGTTTAAGCAGATGAAACTCGGCGTCATCCTCCGGTGTTTCGCAAAAACACCGGAGCTGGTTAAAGACCAAGTCATACAAATCCACAAAACAGTGGGAGCTTTGACTGCCACACGAAGAACTGGTGTCCCCATATCTAGGATTGATGTGGTAATACCGATCAATCCAGCGTTCATCGACGTAGACTGCGGGAAAACCAAAAACACCCTCGGGAAATTACCTACACACCTCGTGTCGACGGTCAGAGAGACTCGGTTGGACATCTTCTCCGGCGCAGTCAACGAGACAGCGATCTGGCAATTGAGTCGGGGCTGTACGCACACTTTGGTACTATCAAGTAGTTGCGCCTCACTAGTATCGGAGGAAAACCTCGAGGCCCTCATTGAGCCATTCGAAGATAGTGCATTAGTAGCAGGTTTTGTTCTACCAGACCCGACACTTAGTGAATTCATCAAAAGAGGGTGTATCACGAACACCTTTGCTATTTGGGATTTGGTCGCCTTCTTTTCAGTTGGCGGAATGAGTCTGGCAGAAGGAAATCCTCGTGTCGACCGAAGCAAAAATCGCTACATACAGACAGAAGATGGTCCAATTGCTTTTGCTGGTCTGGAGACGACAACCCTGTACCGCCTTGGTGTAAATTTCGGGCGATGCATCGCCCCAGTATTCCCACTTGAAACGGGGGTATGGGAAACTCCCGATCCAGCAAAAGATCCTGAAGGATCCCGGAGAGAACACCTGAAAAGAAAGTCGAAGACCGGGCGCCACGAAGCATGCCTTCAGATGGAAGGGTACGATTGGAGAGAGATGGAAAATTTCATTCTGCCAGGCTACCCGAAGTAAAAATGACAGGCCCGCCTCTAGCGAGAGGTAGGCCTGTTTTTTATAATGACTCAAAAATTCCTTTCATTTTACCTGCGACCAAATTCCAATCGTATTTTTCTTTTACCATTTTGTAAGCGTTGTCTATGATGCGGTTTTGACCTACGTCGTTTATAGCTTGATTTACCGTATTTGCCACGCTTTGCGGATTTTGCGGTTCGCAAACATACCCAGTAGCCACTTGCCCTGAAGAATTCGAAGGGTCTTCCAAAAAGTCGGCTATCCCTCCCACTCGGGTCGCAACAACAGGAAGACGCGCCGCCATGGCTTCCACAAAAGAAACCCCAAAACCTTCGGACAAAGAAGGTCTGATAAAGATATCGCAAGCTTTAAGATATTTCGGCATTTCTTTGTGGTCAATAAAACCTTTCAAAAAAACTCTGTCCCCTAATTTTAAATTTTCAATTTTAAATTTTAAATTTTCTTTTAAATATCCTTCACCAAAAATCACAAATTTTACGTTCTCCGGCAATTTGGCGAGCGCTTCGATCACATCCCCCACCCCATTTTTAATCACCAATCTCGAGGTGGTCACAAGCGCAATGTCATTTTCTTTTAACCCAAGTTTTTCTCTAATTTTAACTCTTTCTTCTCTGCTTATTTCTATATCAAATCTATCTATATCAACTCCATTGGGAACAACTTTTGGCTCTCCTTTAAAGCCCATATCTTTTGCGTGGCGAGCAAGATAGTGAGAAATCGCCTGAACGGCATCCGCCCGCGTAAAAATCATTTTGAAAAGTGGGTAAAAAATACCAACTCTCTTTTTTGTATACTCAAAAGGATCACCCTCTTGAAGAGTCAGGAGAAAGGGTATTTTCGGTTTCAGAAACTTAAAAAACAGCGCCGCAAAACCAGCATAGTTTGCCATTACAGACCAAGATAGATCAAACTTTATTTTTCTTGAAAGACGAAAAGCTTTCCATGCGCCCAGAATAGTGAAAAGATATTTGTTGTAGTGAAGGGGGAACTTAAGAGAATCTGCCGATTCTTTCATATCTCCCACAAATCCAAGTCGATAAACATTCACATTGCCTATTTTTTCCTCTCTCGGTAAATTTTTGTCAAACCGCAAAGTAATAAGATGGAATTCAAATTCTTTAGGATCAATCCTGTTTGTGATTTCCTTAACCGCGACCACATCACCGCCAACCAGTCTCGGATAATAAGTAACTGAAAATATTAAAACTTTTTTTGGCATAAACGATTTACGCCTTATTTTAACA
>DATDVC010000014.1:0-19589 GCA_036517695.1 Minisyncoccota bacterium | reverse complement strand
TGAATTCCTATTACCTTACTTCCCTTGTTGTAAACGGCGCCATTCTTGCCGCTTGGATGTAGATAGAGTCACAATATAAAAACTCAAAAACGCCGTAAGGCGTTTTTGAGAAGTTATAGCAATACCCTTTTTCCTCAAGAGTCGGTTGTTGTCGAAAACTGGCTTGAGGTGGCTGTGTTGATGGATGAATCAGTGGCCTCGATCAAGAGGTAGTAGGTGGTGCTGGCCAAAAGATTTTCTAGGACGAGATTGTGGTTTGTGGTCAGACTTCCTGTTTGCACGAAGTTTGCGGTCGAGGTGTTTAGTGGAGTGCTTGTAGAATAGTAGACTTTTGAAGTTGCGGCTTCGTTTGTGTTCCAGCTCACCGATATGCTTGAGCTCGATACGTTTGTGTTCATCGAGCTGATGATTGGAGCTAGAGTGTCAGGCAAAACGGCGCTCGATTTGGTGGTAAAAGATGATTGCGGAGATAAGGTGGTGTTTCCAAACTTATCTTTTGCTTCTATTAGGAAATAGTAAGCGGTGCTTGAAGACAAACCTTGAATTAAAGCGTAGTGATTTTTGCTTAGATGGCTGTAACCAGTTACGGAAGGGGAATTCGTCGTTGCCGGAGAAGTGGTCGAGTAATAGATTTTGGTCGATGACTTTTCGTTTGTCTCCCACGCCACTAGGGCTCTGGTGTGCCCGGTCCGGACTCTGATGTCTGAAATAATCGGAGCCGTTGTGTCTGGAGTCGTCGTCGCTTTCCCTGGTTTTTGGCCGAATTGAGGGCAGACGCTGTCTAGGTCTATGTTTTCCCAGTTGGCTCGAAGCCAGCCAAAAGGCAGGTTGCGCCTGACAAAAAAACTCCAACATCTCCCATCTGACCATTCCGTTCTTTTTTCCAATTTTTCTTCGTTCTTTTTTATCTTATTCTCAAGTTTTGCGATTCGCTTCTCTACTTTCTCATTTTGTTTTTCAATCTTTTTTTCCTGGTTACTTTTTGCAAACGAAATGCTGGGGGAGAGCATTAAGCCGGCAATGATCGCAACTGTAAGTATTTTTTTAGATGAATAACCCATCTTGTTCAAATTATTTTTAATGGCACCCCAGTTTGGGTGTGCATATGCAGTAAGACGAGGGCGAAACCGGGCTCTTTCGTAGACAACATGTCAATTTTGTTGTATTTTGAAATAATTGGACCGAAAGAAATTGCGGTCTAAATCGTCTTAATACATGAAAGAGATTGAAATTAAAAATCATTTTGAAAATGTGTATGAAAATCTCTCGGATGAGATATTTCGCTTCATTGTCTTAAGGGTCGATAGTCGAGAAGACGCTCTGGACATTTTGCAGGAGGTGTTTTTCAAGTTTTGGCAGACTCTGGAGAAGGGTGAGACGGTCTTGAAGGAAAGGGGATTTTTATTTAAAGTTGCAAGGAACAAAGTGATAGACTGGTATAAAAAGAAAAAGCCCGCGTCTCTGGAATCTTTTTTTGATGAAGACGGAGAGGAGGTGGAGGTGGTTATCCCAGACGAAGGGTCTTACAGAGAGATGAATCTTTCAAGTGAAGCTGTGTGGGCTCTTGAAATGTTAAAAAAGATCCCTCCCTTGCATGCGGAAATGATAAGGATGCGCTTTATTGAAAATATGACGCTTACAGAAATAGCTGAATTGCTCTCGATTTCTCACAATGCAGTTTCTTTGCGTATAAATAGGGCACTTGCAGTTTTTCGCAAAGAGCTTGGGATAGATTTGGATAATAAATAAAATGGAGCAAGAAAAATGGCAAAAAGGAATAGGGGATATAAAAAATATTCGCTTGTCGAAAGAAGAGAAAGCGACTCTTTTAGGCAACATTTTACCCAACAAACAAATTCTATGGATAAGTAACCCTTGGCTTGTTTTTATGAGAGTGCATTCGGTCGCTCTCCTATCTTTGTTTGCGGTGTGTTTGGGTGGGTACGTAGCTGTTGCGTCCGAAAAGGCTCTTCCCGGGGAAGCGTTTTACGGAATCAAAGTCAATGTTACCGAGCCGGCGCGAGACTTGATCAAAATAATACCGGAAGAAAAAATAGATTGGCAGGAAGAAAAAGCCAAACGTCGCATTGAGGAAGTCGAGCTTTTGGTCGCCACGGACAAAATTAATGAAGATAAGAAAGAAAAAATAGAAAATCTTTTTGAAAAACATAAAGAGGAATTTAGGAAGATTTCGGAAGAAGAAATAGAGAAGAAAGAAGCGGGAAGAATCAAGAAACAAGAATCAGGAATCGTAGAAGAAAAAACCGAAATAGAAAAGGTGGAAAAAGAGGAAAGAGAAGAAAATTCCAGAAAGTCCAAAAGAGAAGATTTGGAAAAGCGACTTGAAGAACGTTTGAAAAAATTGGAAGAGGCCAAAGAGAAAGCTTTGGAAAAAAGAAGCGACCGGTTGGAAAAAAGAGACAGAGATTCTCGATAGTCAACTTGAGTTTATGAGCCAAATCTTAGAGAATATGGTGTATGAAAGTTCCCATCCATATCTCTATTAAATTAAGCAGGCAAAAAATAAAGCGGTTTGCGACTAAGCTGTCTGTAATGGTTTTAATTGTTGCTTGGATCTTTTCCGGCTGGCCACCAGTTTGGAACTTCTTGCCGAAAATGGAAAAGGTATATGCCGCAACACTCACTGCTGACTGTGGTACTGCCGCAAATCAAGATCTTGCATCGGGTGCTGCGTGGACTACTACTGGTGCCTGCGATGGATCCAATAATACGAGAGCTTCTTTTACAGTCACTGGAACAGGCACGGGTGATTATCTTGTTGTAACGAATTTTAATTTTGCCTCAATACCTAACAACTCAACAGTCAATGGTATTGAGATTTTAATTGAGCGTAATGGTACTACAAGTGGCGCAAACAGTGTGGTAGACAATTCTATTGTTATCAGAAAAGCAGATGGGACTCTTGGTACTACAAATAAGGCCGTGGCCGGCAGTTGGTCCGCTACGGATGAAATAGTTACGCGCCCGACATCTGGCGGAAGTACAGATACTTGGGATCTTTCCTGGACTGTCGGTGACGGCAATGCTACAACTGACATCAAGGATGCCGATTTTGGTGTAGCTATATCAGGTAAAGGCGCGTCTGGTTCTGGTAACAAGACAGTGGTTGGGAGTGTAGACAATGTTCAAATCACTATCCACTATACACCTCCGGCAACAGTTCCAGACGCGCCGACAAGCCTGACTGCTACAGCTGGTGATAGTGAGATTGATTTGGCATGGACTGCCCCGGCTAGCGACGGTGGGTCTGCGATTACGGGATATAAGGTATATAGAGACACTGCCTCTCCTGCCACTACGCTATTAGATACGATTGGGGTAACGACTTCTTATAACGACCCCACGGTTTCAAATGGCACTGAATATTTTTATCGCGTCAAAGCGACCAATTCGGTGGGAGATAGTGATTTTTCTAATGAAGACAGTGCAACACCATCGGTTAGTGCATCTCTTACTTTTATTGTTAATACCGACAATTTCCCCAATTTGACTCCCGGCACTTACGTTTTCGCTACAAGCACTTTAAGTGTAGATACAGATAATGCCGGCGGTTGGAACGTCACTCTTTCGCGGGACGATACTGACACCACTCTTGATTTGAGTACTGACGCTTCAGTCAACATTACCGATCAGACTGATTGGGTGCCGGGGGCAGACACTTCTCAAGCGGGGAATGCAGTCCGCCTCTCTCTTCTTGACAGCTCCGGAGACGTGCTGGCTTTTAGGTTGATGACGGCGAGCGGTACCACAAGTTTTATATCTACCGCATGGTGGGGAAATATTGATGCCTATGTGGATGATACGAGCTCCTTTTGGTCAGGTATTCCAGAAACTGGTCAGCAGATAGGTAACAGCACTTCTGATTCCGGCGGATCTCCGGCATTAAATACCATTCTCTATTATCTTGATGTGCCATCTACCCAAAAGACTGGTACTTACAACGGAGACATCACTTTTACAGCTACGATGAACTAAATTATCCACAGGTTTCGTATACTTATTTTTCTTTTAAACTATAATTCTTCTTATCTATTGATAAATGAATAAATTTGCATATAAATTCAAATTTGCCGAGGATGTCAAATTGCTGGTAGTGGCATTTCTTATCGTTTCCCTTTTTTCCTCAACGTTTTATTTTAAATATGCTTACGGTGAAGCAGAAACTCTCACCGTCACAGTCCAGTCCACGCTCTCCTTTAGCGCTTCAACCGACAACTTCGGCAACTTGACTCCAGGTACCGCCAAATTTGCCACCACCACATTATCTGTTACGACTAATAATGCCGATGGTTGGAACATAACTTTTTATGGAGATGATCAAGGGACATCAAACGAAGTTTGTGATCTTGACTCTGACGCATCTGTCGGTATGACCGACCAGACTGAATGGGTCAATGCCGCGGCTACCACCACCGCAAGCAATGCTGTGCGTATAAGCTCCTTCGACAACTCCGGCGACGTTCTCGCTTTTAGGGTGATGACTGCAAGCGGTAGCGCCCCCTTTAGGGCGGCGACATGGTGGGGAAGCGCAGACGAATATACTGACAATGCAAACACTCTCTGGGCTGGCATCTCGAGCTCTACTGTTTCAAGGCAAATCGGCAACGCTGGAGCCGGTTCTTACAGCTCTTCGTCTCACTTGAATACCGTGCTCTATTATCTTGATGTGCCAAGTTCTCAACAGACAGGGGCTTATAGTTGCCCATTGACTTACACCGCCACAGCGAATTAGTATTATCACATGAATCAGAATAGTCTCTTTTTGGCGCCGGTCATCACCGTTCTATTTTTTGGTTTTGCCTTTTCTGATTTTGCAGAAGCCGCTAGCACCGGCCTTACCATACAGCCCATAAAGATTTCTGAAACCATAGAACCGAGCAATAGTAAATCCGGCGTAATAACTCTTTCTAATGCAAGTTCTCAAGACGTCAAAGTTGATATTTCCGTAGAAGATTTTGTGCCCACGTCCGGTTCTTCCAATATAAATTTTGTCGGTCGCGCCCAAGGGAACACCACCGTGAGAGATTGGATAGAGATCGATTCTCCTGAAAGTTTTGTTTTTGAAAATGGAGCGGCTAGAGATATAAGATACACCATAAATGCTCCGGAAAATGCCGAGCCAGGGAGTCATTTTGGAGTTATCTTTTTTAAGGCAACAGAAATAAAAGATGGAGGACAGCTTAAGATTGGCACGAGGGTTGGAGTTTTGGTATTTGTCACCATACCTGGCAGTCAATTGCAGTCCGGCAGAGTATTGGATTTCAAGGCGCCATTTTTTGTCAAAGATCCAAATGTATCCTTTTTGATATCATTTGAAAATACCGGCAATGTTCATTTTGAGCCAAAGGGTAAAGTAAAAATTAAAAACATCTTCGGAAAAGAAGTAGGCGAAGCCGATGTATCGGGGCAGGCCGTATTGCCGACAGGTGTCCGCGACCTAAATGCCTCGTGGTCTACGAAAGGTCTTTTGTTTGGACGTTATACCGCAAGTGTTGTTATTTCAGATAGTTCAGGCGCTGAATTTGGCGCTAAAGAAACTCACTTTTACGCTTTCCCGCTTGAATACGGTCTATGGTTTGTTGGTTTAATTGTATTTATATTTCTTTTTCTAAAGTTCATAAAGGGCAAAATTCACATCTCTGTTTCTGTTACAAAATAAACAAAAAGGTTAAAATTAGCTTAATGCCTAAATCATCAATGCGCCTATGTTTTTTTGTCGCACTTTTGGCCTTCTGTTTGCCAGTTGGTGGGTTGGCTCAAAATGAAGATCTTACGGTTCGAATCATAGGAGACAAAGCGTGTAATGACGGAGTCGATAACGACGGGGACGATAAAATCGACTTTGGGTCTGACCCGGGGTGCGAATCTGGTAATGATGCAGATGAGTATAATCTAAGCGGTGGAGGTGGCGGGTATAATCCGCAAACGGTCACAATTGTTAGCGATATGAGTGGTTTGTTTGGACAAAAAAAAGATGAAGAAAAAGAAGAGGTTCCGGTAAATATCCCAAACAGCGTGATAATTAGCGGTTATGCCTATCCCAATTCGACCACGCATCTTCTGCAAGATGGATCTATGGTTTTAAGCGCGCCTTCCGAGGAAGATGGTCGGTTTGAGATGCGCCTGCTTTCTCTTGAGCCGAGGGTGCACGTTTTTGGTATTTCCGCCGTTGACGCCAATGGAGAGAGATCAATATTGCAGACTTTTTCTGTAAACGTAGAGGATAAAGTAACAACTGTTATCGATGGAATTTTTTTGCCGCCAACCATATATGCTGATAAATTAGAAGTTAAAAAAGGAGGCAACATAAATTTTTTCGGATCATCGGTGCCCAATGCAAAAATCGCTCTCACTCTTAATTTGAGTATTTTAGAGAGAGAATCGATTGTTGGTGTGGACGGGAAATGGTCGATCTCGCTCAATACTTCTTCCGTTGATTACGGCAATCATATCGCGCGAGCTTTTTTGCCTAAGTCTTTGGCTAAACAAAGATATTCAAGCACGGTTTCTTTTTTGGTTTCGGACAAAAACATATTTGCTTCTCTTGAAGACAATGTAACCAAAAAAATCGATATCAACGGAGATGGCAGGGTCAATCTTGCCGATTTTTCGGTCGCCGCTTTTTGGTATCAAAAGCCCGATCCGGAAAAAGGCGACTTAAACGGTGATCGTATTGTCGATTTGGTCGACATGAGCATACTGGCTTATTATTGGACCGGATAAATATGAGATTTTTAATTTTAATTTTAATTCTATTTTCGATTGCAAGCACTGCGAGCGCCGCTGAATTGCGTTTAGAGAGCTCTGATTTTTCGGTAAAAACCGGAGATGTTTTCGAGGTTTTTATGTATATTTTGCCAAAAGAAGAAAGAGTAAACGCTGTAGAGGGGCTAATTGAAATAGAAGGATCTTCTGTTGAAGTTGAAGACATTACCATGGATGATTCTATAATTTCTGCTTGGATTCAAAGAGCTTCCAAAGACTCACTTTCATTTTCTGGAATTGTGGCGGGCGGTTTTAGTGGCGTGCGTTCCCCCTATACTTCAAAGGTTGGTCCGGGGAAAATATTGACCATTAGAATGAAAGCCCTGTCTCCGGGCAAAAGCGTGATTTCCATATCGGATCCAAAGGTTTTGTTGGCGGATGGGTTGGGTAGTAGCGTTTCTAATATCGATCTTTTGCCAGTAGACATCGATGTGTCAGGGGTGGATAGCTCGGGGCGCAAATTGAGCCGAAGTGGTATAATGAGTTTATTGTCAGTCATATTATTGTTGTGGTTAGGAAAAAAATACATTTCATAATTTTAACTTTGGTTTTACCGTTACCGGTTTTGGCTGCCTCGATTGGCGTCGTAGTCCCGGAAAGTTTTTATCCTAGTGGCTCTTTGCTTGTAGCCAAAGTTTTGATAAATAGCTCCGATCAAGACATAAATGCGGCATCCGCCCAGATTAAATTCCCCCCTGGTGAGTTAAGTGTAGTCTCTATTCAAACCGAGCAATCCATTTTTAATGTTTGGCCCCAAAAACCATCTTTTTCCAACGAACTCGGCACTATCAGTATGGAGGGGGTGATGATTGGAGACAGCTGGATTGGGGAGGGTGGGGAAATGGCAGAAATAATATTTAAAGTGAAAGCGGCCGGAAATGCCAAGATAAACATTACTTCAAGTTCAGTGCTTGCAAATGACGGAGAGGGAACTAATATACTTGATTACATACGTCATGCCGCAGTGGCTTTGGGCCTCTCGGACAGCACAAAATATTTGGTAGTAAAGGCCGAAGAGGTTACTCCGAGTGAAAGCCAATCTCAAGTGGCCGATAATCAATCGGTCCAAATAAAGGAAGAGATGGAAGTGGCCGGCCGATCCTTTTGGAAAGATCAAGTAAATGTCGCCTACGCCATATTTTTAGTTCTCCTGCTTATTGCTCTAAATCTTTGGCGGATAGCAAGAGGAAGGAAAAGGTTTAAAAAAAGTACTCCATCGGACACTATGCATAAAAATGCAGTGAATGTTGTAAAAACACTGGAAGAGAAAAGCAAAAAAGAGACCTTGACTCCGGAAGAAGAAAAAATTTTGGCTGATTTCAGGGGATGCATTATAGAAGAATATGAAGAATTAATAGATAAAAATTAAAACATGAAAGACATAAATCAAACTAGAGGCAATGCAGTCGTTGTGGGTCTAATCATTGTGGCTGTTTTGATTGGTGGGTACTTCACTTTGAGGGGTAATGGCGGGGATGGTAGTGGAGCAGAGCAAACTGATGTTGCGCAAGAGGAAGAAAAGAATATTGAAAATAAAATTCCGGAAGGGGCAATGATGCCCGCCCGCCTTGACACGCAAGGCGTGTCGGGCGGGGAGGATGGTACTGTTGATACGATAACGGGTACATTTGAAACCTATTCACCGGAAAAACTGGTATTAGCCGAAAATGGCGATGTCGTCTTGTTCTTCCACGCGTCTTGGTGCCCTTACTGCCGAGCAGCCGAAAATGACATAAACCAAAATCTTTCACAAATTCCAAGCGGAGTGCATATTTTAAAAACCAATTACGATACGGAAACCGCTCTAAAACAAAAATATGGAGTCACTTATCAGCACACCTTCGTCCAAGTCGATGCTTCCGGCAACTTGATCAAAAAATGGTCTGGCTCCGAGACATTGAGTGAAATTATTGCTAATATTCAGTAACGATGATTTTCTTCATCATTTCGCTTGTTGCGGGTTTTTTGACGGTGCTGACGCCGTGCGTATTGCCGATATTGCCTATAGTTTTGGGAAGCTCGGTGGTAAATGGGGTTGAAACTGGCAAAAAGAGGGCTTATGTTGTTATTGGTTCGCTGGTTGTTTCTGTTTTCGTCTTCACTTTTCTCTTGCGAGTCTCGACTGCGCTCATCATGGTGCCACCTGCCTTTTGGACATATCTTTCCGGAGCCATAATTTTTGTTTTCGGCCTCTCTCTTATTTTGCCAAATTTTTGGAGCAGATTATCGTCTTCGCTTTTTGTTAAATCAAACGAACTTCTGAATGCCGGTTTTCAAAAGAGAGACAGGTGGTGGGGCGATTTGGCGCTTGGCGCTAGTTTGGGACCGATTTTTACGACCTGTAGTCCGACTTTTTTTGTCATATTGGCAACGGTTTTGCCGGCGAGTCTCACCCAAGGTGTTGTCTACCTCGTCGCTTACTGTGCTGGGCTTGCGATCGCTCTTCTTCTGATTGCTTTTCTCGGCCAAAAAATTCTTCTTAAATTTTCAGCCGTTTCTGATCCGAAAAGCAATTTTAAAAAAGTATTGGGCTGGATTTTTATTGTTCTCGCTGTGCTTGTGGCTACCGGGGTGATAAAAAAAATTGAAACAAAAATACTAGACGCGGGTTTTTTTGATTTTACCAAAATAGAGCGGAATATCAGCAATTTTCTTGATTCGTCTTTCGAATCGCAAGATGAAGCTGAAAAAGAAGCTGGATCAACAAATCAAAATCAGGGCAATGTTGAAAATAAAAACAACACTACCGCCAACAAATCTTCCACCAAAGACGATATCTTGTTCAGATACAAAGAGATTGTAAATCCGTCCGGGTTTGTAAATTCGAGCGAGTTTCAACTGGCTGATCTGATTGGTAAAAAAGTGATACTGCTCGATTTTATGACCTATTCTTGCATAAACTGTCAGCGAACTTTCCCATACTTGAACGCATGGTATAAAGAATACAAAGATCAAGGCTTGGAGATAGTCGGCATCCACACGCCGGAGTTTGCTTTTGAAAAAAACATAGACAATGTCCGAAAAGCGGCACTCCAATTTGAGCTCTTGTTTCCGCTCGTGCTCGACAATGATTATGCGACTTGGAACGCCTATGCCAATCGATTTTGGCCTAGAAAATACCTGATAGATATACAAGGCAATGTGGTTTACGATCATGTTGGCGAGGGCGCATACAAAGAGACTGAAGAAAAGATAATGGAGCTTTTGAAAGAAAGAGCGGAACTCCTGGGGACTCATGTTTCAGAAACCAGGACTTCGGTGCCGGACTACCAAATATACGCCAGAAGCCCGGAGATTTATTTTGGCGCCTGGCGGAACAGCAATTTTGGAAACGGCAAGCCCCAAGTTACCGGCGAGCAAATTTTCGTTATGCCCAGCTTTTTTGAACCAAATAAATTTTACTTAGACAAAACTTGGAATATCGCTTATGAATATGCCGAAAACATAAGCGCTCCGGCCAGTCTAAAATTCAAATTTGATGCAAAAGAAGTTTACATCGTAGCTTCGGGCGATGACGAAGAGAATCAAAAGGAGATTGAAGTTTATCTTGATGGCTCTATGGTATCCCTAAATAATTCGGGGGAGGATGCCAATATGGGCAAGGTTAAAATAAGAGAGGCCAGACTCTATCACCTCATCTCTCTCCCGACGGCCGGCGAACACACTCTTGAAATCATTTTCAAAAATCCGCGCACCAAAATTTACACTTTCACCTTTGGGTAAAATGTGCTAAATTTTAGAGCATGAAATTTTTATATTGGGCAGTTGGCGCGGTTGTTGTTTTTGGAGGGTTTTACCTTTTGTTTACTAGTGGGGCTGGAGCCATTGATCCGCCTTTTGAAGTGGGGGTCATACATCCGCTCGACAGAGTGAAGGGTAGCGCGAGTTCGACCGTTATACTTACCGAATACAGCGATTTTCAGTGTCCGGCTTGTCGCACATATTACCCGGTAATCAGGGAGGTTATGGCTCAATACGGCGACAGAGTCGCTCTAATTTACAGACACTTCCCTTTGACCTCGATTCACCCCAATGCCGAGTTTGCGGCTCGGGCCGCCGAAGCGGCGGGAAGGCAGGGTAAATTTTGGGAGATGCATGACCTGCTCTTTGAAAAGCAGAACGAGTGGTCCGGAGTTTCCGATATAGTCTCAACTTTTAGATCATACGCGACTCTTTTAGCAATTTCGCCTGATCAGTTCGAAGCTGACTTCAGATCTTCTGATGTGAAGGATTTGGTTTCGGCACAGAGAGTACACGCTCTTCGTGTTGGAATACAGGGCACTCCGTCTTTCTTTATAAACGGAGAACAGATAAGAAATCCGAATTCTGCTGATGAATTTAAGTCAATAATAGAAAGCGCTCTGTCTCAATCGCAAAATTAAAACTAATCAACAGTTTTTGTTTGAAAGATTGTTGGTTAGTTTTTATAATTAGGGCAAATGGATCCCGTTAGAAACTTTTCTCGCGAGATTCAAATTATTCAAACACATAATTTCTAACGGGATGGATTACTCGGAAATTTATTTTGCGATCGCCTCAATCTCTACCATAATTGTTGCTGGTCTAATCTTGCTGGTTTTTATTTACATTCTCTCCATTCTTTATGACGTAAAGAGACTGTCAAAAATTGCAAAGAAAGAAGCGGAAATAATCGCCAAAGGGTTTGAAAAAAGCGCCGGCATATTTGGCGCTGAGCTTTCAAACGAAACGGCAGCTTTTGTAAAAACAGTCTTTGCTCTACTTCTTTCATACTTTGCGCCACGGAAAACTTCTATTACGAAAAGAAAACTAAAAGTCTAGCCAAAATCTCTCTCAGCAATTTTTGGCTATTTCGTATCTGTCTTTGGCAAGAAAAATAGGCCTAAAGCCGCGAAACCAGCTAGAAAAAAGAAAGAGGTAGAATACGAAAATATTGATACTATGGGCAAAGCTAAGATCGGCGCTACTATAAGAGAGAAAGGTCTGGCCATGCGGAAAAGGCTTATAAGGCCGGTGTCATCTTCTTTGACATGTTTAAAGAAGTAGCTCTCGCTCGATATTTCTACCAAACTTGCGCCTATGCGGGTTGTAAATAATATGATGGCCCAAAGAGCAAAAATCGGCATTTTTAACAGGGGGATGGTCGCAGTAGAGACTGCCATAATCGCAAATCCGGCGAGGAGGATTTCTTTCTCTCCCAATTTTTTATCTCCCAAAAGTCCTGCCGGAAGTTCAAATATCAAATAGGGGATTAGCATTATGGTAAAAATCAAACCAATCTTTTGCCAATCAAATCCAACTTCAAGATTTAAAGCCAGGGGTAAATATATGAGCATCCAAGCAAAATAAAACTGCAAAACAAACTGTGCTCCGATGATGCGTGTCTTGTCCTTATGTTTTTTTAGCGAGCGTATTACAGAAATAAAGTCGGCATCAATTTTCTTGGCCCTTTCCGTTTTTTTGAAAAAAGATAAGCCAATCAGGATCAGAGGGAGAAGCGCGAGCGCCGACAAATAATAAACTTTGTCGAAATCTCCATTTTTCGCGAGAAAAGAAAGCGCGAGCGGGGACAATACCCAAGCTATGTTTTGCACGGTAAGAAACGCTCCTCTGTTCCCTCCGGTTACCGTTTCTTTTTTTGTTTCGGCTTCCAAGCTCAAATCAAGCGATAAATAGAGGATTGATTCCGCAGACTGATGCAGGAGAAAAGCCAAAAATACGGCGTAAGCCAATGTCAAACTCGCCATCCCAAATATGGCAAATATCTCAAGGGTCGCAAAAAATACGAGCACGGAAATGTTTCCAAATTTTCGCAAAAGAAAAGGTGCTGATATTAAGCTCGCTATGCTAAGTATGGAGCCGAGAACAAAAAGCATGCTTACTCCCCGGTCGCCGACAAATTGTTTCAGAAGGGAAGAGTTTACATAGGCAACGCTCGCGTAGTGCAGGGCGAGCAAGAACCCACCAGCGTAAACCGCCCATAATGTTTTTCCTTTACTTCTCTCAAAACTCATAAGTATTAATTCTACTTTAGAATTTTGGTATTTCAAATATTTTAACCCCACCCGCCCTACGGGCACCCTCCCCTTGTCAGGGGAGGGAAAACCGCGATACTCTAGAGTGTAGTGATAAAAATTCACAACATACAAAAACTGCTTGATCGCAGAAAAGAATTAAGGAAAAATCAGACTCCCCAAGAAGAAAAATTGTGGTGGTATTTGAAGGATAAAAGACTGGGGATAAAGTTTAGGAGACAACATAGCATAGGAGGCTATATTGTAGATTTTTATTGCAAAGAGAAAAATTTGATTATTGAACTTGACGGTGAGATACACAACAAGATAGAGGCAAAAGAATACGATTTGGTTAGAGACAAATTTCTTAAAGAACTCGGTTTTAAAGTTTTGAGATTTAGGAATTTAGAGATTGAAGAAAATATAGAGAAAGTACTGAAGAAGGTACGGATTTTTTTATAACGTGTGTGCTCGCGCCTTCCCTCCTCTGACAAGGGGAGGGTGCCGAGCAAAGCGAGGGGGTGGGGTTAAAAGAAATGACACTAAACCCCCAACACTACTGGGATGACAATCGGGTGTTTTGCGGTTTGCTGGAAAAGAAAGCGGGCGACCGCATCAGACACATTTTGTTTTATGTAGTCGAAGTTTATGGGATTCATGCCTCTGGTCGAATCTTCAACTGTTTTTTTAATGATGAGTCTGGTTTGATTCAAAAGGTCTTGCGACTCGCGAAGATAGATGAAGCCCCTTGAGATCAAGTCCGGCGATTTTCTAAGTCTGCCTGTTTTTAAATCCAAGATAGCCACTATGACAAACATGCCGTCATCAGCAAGCATTTTTCTGTCTCGCAACACAACTTCCTGCACGTCGCCGATCGCAAATCCATCAACGGTCACCAAGTCGCTCGGCGCTTTTTCTTTCAATATTTTGATTTTCTCTCCTTTGTCGTATATCTCTATGATTGATCCGTTGTCGGGAATGACCACATTTTCTTTTGGAGCGCCTAAAGATTGGGCGAGTTCGGCGTGCTGGCAGAGCATGTAGTGATTGCCGTGCACCGGCATGAAGAATTTATATTTTATATGCTGGTGTATCCACTTGAGCTCGTCGCGATTGCCGTGTCCGGAGGCGTGGATGTCGGAATCCAAATATGTGACCACCTTTGCTTCCGATCTGTATAGATTGTCTTTGAGCTTCACTATTGCCTTGTGGTTGGTTGGGATGATGGAAGAAGAAAGAAGAATGGTATCAGTCGGCTTAAGACGCACGTATTTGTGAGTTTTGTTTGCGATGCGCATGAGAGCGGCAAACTCTTCTCCTTGAGCGCCGGTCACCAACATCACAATTCTGTCCGGAGGATAATTTTCAATTTCTTCGATCGGCACAACATTTTTTATCTCGGCAAGTTTCAACTGCTTTATTATCTCCAGGTTAGCTTTCATGCTTCTACCCTCGACAACTATTTTTTTGCCGTATTTTTCGGCGGTTTTTATGATGGAAATAATCCTCTCTACCTGTGAAGCGAAGGTGCCGATGATGAGGCGCGCTTTTGTTTCTTTGATAAACCTCTCTATGTTTTCGGCTACTACATTTTCAGAAAGTGAAAAGCCCTGCTTTTCGATGCTTGTGGAGTCCATCGTAAGAAGGAGCACATTCATATTTTTGAATCTCTCGTATTGCTTTTCTTCTTCTTGCGTGGGCACTCCCTTTATGTTGTCTACGCGGACGTCTTCTATAAACACAATGTTCCCGTGAGAGGTTTCGATTATGAGGCCCATAGAGTCGGGTATGGTGTGAGAAATGGGGAAGGTCGAAACTTTTATTTTTCCGCAGATTATTTTTTCGTCTCCCTCGATGACTTTTATGTCCAAGGGTTTCAAGTGAGGAAATTCTTCCTGTCTCTTTTTTATCATTATGGCTCCAAACTGTCTGGTGTAGACGGTCGGGTACCCAATCCTGTCGATTATGTAAGGTATGCCACCGATGTGGTCAAGGTGCCCGTGGGTGATGAATACTCCGCGGATCCTCTCCTGTCTCTCTTCCAGGTACTTGGTGTTCGGCAAAATATAGTCAATACCGGGAGAATCTTCATCTTTAAATTGAAAACCGGCGTCTACCACTATAATATCCTCCCCGATTTCAATTGCTGTCATGTTGCGACCGATTTCTTCAACGCCGCCAAGTGGTATTATTCTTATGTTATCTCCAACTTGGGGGATTGTGGAAATGGTTGCGCGTGTTTTCAGGGGGACACTTCTTTGCGGATGAGTCGGTTTGCGTCTGGAAAACTTGCTGGCAACGCTTGAAAAGCTCTTTCGAGCAAATTTTCTGGGGCCGGATGTTTTTGGGGATGAACTTTCGTTTGCATGAAAGCTTCGTATAGTCCCGTGCTTTTTATTTAGAGCCATGAATTTAATTATAATTTTAAGTTGATCTATCGGCGAAAATTTCCCAGACTTTGTCGGTTTCTATAAACCACTTTTGTATCGAGGTAAATCTTTCGCTCGGCGAAGAAATATTTTTTAAGGACAAGTTTTTTACTTTTTCTGGTCTTACGTAAAGCAAATCGGGAGAGAACAAAAACACTGCCGGCAAGTCACTTTTTATTTCAGCGACAAGAGCTTCTCTCTTTTCTCTCTCATTTTCAACGTTTAGATCCTCTCGCATTTCTTCAAGTAGCTTATCCGCTGTAATGTTTGCGTAAAGGGCGATGTTTAGTCCGGGGTCATTCCTCTCCGAAGAGTGCCAAAAAGGGTACAAGTCGCTTTTATTGCTCACCACTTCGCCGAAAAGGAGAGCGTCATATTTACGGCCTTTTATTATGTTTTGGCTCAAATCTCCAGCTTCGAATACTTTGATGTCGATCTCTGCTCCGAGATTTTTCCAAGTCTCTTTTAAAATGGAAGCGGCGCTTTTAAGTTCGGGCGAGTCGGAAGTGGTTATTGCAAACTTTAAAATTTCTGTTCCGGATTTTGTTTTTTTTGTAAGAACACCTTCTTCATTTGGTGACCATCCACTTTGGGAAAGTATTTCCTTGGCTTTTTCCATGTTGCCGACTGCCATTTCCGGATTGTTCTCAACATTGTCTGGGGTGGGGCCGTTTAATGGCTTGCCAAAACCAAATAGCACCTCGTCTACGATCTGTTGTTTCGGCGCTGATACATCTAGCGCTTCTCTGACTTCTCTGTTTAATAGCACTGTGGCGGTGTTCTGATTGAAAAACAGCCCAAACACTCTTGGTAGGGAGGATTCTTCTGATAAAGTATTTTCTTGCTCAAGCTTTTTTGCGGTAACGGGGCTTAAGCCGACCATGCTGTCTATCTCCCGATCTTTATATGCTCGATAGAGTTCGTTCTCGTTCTGAAAAAATTTTAAGTTTATCGTTTTTATTTTTGGAGAACCTAGGGCGTAATTTTGGAATGCGGAAAGTGTTATTGATGTGGGTATCCCCCCGCCGTTCCTGACAACTTTCTTTATTTTATATGGTCCGGAGCCAACTGGATTTATATTGAATTCGCTGAAAGGGAATTCTTCTGAAGATGCTTTTTCCCAAATATGTTTTGGCAGTATCCCCACAGTCATCGCTTCAAGGAACGGCGCATAAGACTTGCTCAAGGTGAATCGTATCTCTCTGTCGCTGATTTTTTCAACACTTACTCCAGACCAACTTACGGCCCTTGGACTTTTGACGGTCGGGTCAGTTATTTTGTTTAATGTAAAGATTATGTCGTCGGTTGTTACTTTTTCTCCATCGTGAAAATAAGCATCTTCTTTAAGTGTGGCATAATAGACTGTGCCCCCCTCAAGCACTTCGTATGATTCGGCAAGGTCTGGGACAAAAGCTCCGGAATCATCCATTTTAATCAGCCCAGCGTATACAAGAGATGCCAAATCTTTGTCCGTGTCGGAGATTGCTAGCACGGGGTTTATAAACCTCGGCGATCCCACTGATCCTTCCGTGAAAGATCCGCCAAAACTTGGGATTTCAACCAGAAAGGAACTATGTACCCTAAAAAGGAGGACTAAAGCGCTTACGGCAAAGGTTGCCGCGCAAACAGAGAACAATATTTTCTCTGCTGGCGCCATTTTTTTCACCACTTTTTCTATTTTCAAGACAACCCCAACGTGTCTGAAATTTACGAATATCGCATTAAAAAAGGATGCTATTTTGCTGTTAGGTTTCATTAAATTAGTTAGAAAGGAGTCGTCGAATCTTTAGTATAGCAAATTTACCACTGAAAATCCAACAAAAAGACAGGCCACCACTATGGTGCTTCTAAAAATCCAAAGCTCTGGGCCTCTTCTGGTTCTTGGTGCGCTGTCCATACCACTTCCTCCAAAGGCGCTCCCAAGAGCGCTTTCGGACTGTTGTATAAGTATGAGACCGCACAGCAAAACTCCTGATATTATTTGAATATAAGATAACATCTGACGTATATGCGAACCAGTATAGCAGTTATTTAATTTTTGGCAATCAGTCAAAATAGACAGATAACAAAGATATAAAATTTTGTAACAACATAAGGTTTGTGTCAAGTTCTTTTTTTGTCCAAATGTCCTATAATTCGAGCCGTAAATCCGACATTATAAGCTTTAATATTTAGTGTTTATGAAAAAGAAAGCCAAACCAAAATCCAAAAAAAAGATTTCTCGCGCGCCAAAAGCAAGCGTAAAAAATAATTCAAAAATAATTCCCCTTGGAGATAGGGTTATCCTTAAACCCCTTTCTCCGGAAGAGATGACTACGACGGTGTCCGGCATCATCATTCCCGACACTGTAAGCAAAGAGAAACCAGAACAGGGGACCATCATTGCCGTAGGCGAAGGAAAATTTGATGATGGCAAGAGGGTGCCGATGTCGGTGAGGGTGGGAGACAGGGTGGTTTTCTCTCGGTATGGGTATGATGAAGTAAAGATTGAGGGGGAAGAATACTATATATTGAAAGAAGAAAATATACTGGCTGTGATAAATACGAAGTAACGAATTTATTAACGAATAACTACGAAATAAAGATATGGCAAAAGCAATTTTATTTAACGAAGACGCAAGGAGATCTCTGAAAAGGGGAGTGGACGCTGTAGCCAATGTGGTGAAGGTAACTATAGGTCCCAGAGGGAGAAATGTGGTGCTCGACAAGGGTTATGGCGCGCCGACTATTACAAATGACGGAGTTTCTATCGCCAAAGAAATTTCTCTCAAGGACAAGTTTGAGAATATGGGTGCCGAAATAATAAAAGAGGTTGCCAACAAGACCAATGACGTGGCGGGTGATGGCACCACGACTTCAGTTGTTTTAGCTCAAGCCATTATAAACGAAGGCATGAAGCATGCTTCGATGGGTGTGAATGCCATGAGTTTGCGCGCGGGTATTGAAGAGGCCGCCGGCAAAGCTGTTTCTATACTCGGCTCAATCGCCAAACCAATAAAAAATAAAGAAGAAATAAGGCAGGTCGCCACCATCTCCGCCGAGTCCGAAGAAATCGGAGCAATCATTGCCGACACGATAGAAAAGGTGGGCAAGGACGGAGTCGTCACAGTGGAAGAGTCTCAAACTTTTGGGGTTGATAGCGAAGTGGTCGAAGGTCTCGAGTTCGATAAGGGTTATGTTTCCCCATACATGATCACCAATCCTGAAAGGATGGAAGCTGAATACAAAGATGTGCCGATACTTCTGACTGACAAAAAAATTTCCGGAGTAAAAGAAATATTACCATTGCTCGAGTCTTTGGCGCAGAGCGGAAAGAAGGAGCTTGTCATAGTGGCTGACGATGTTGATGGGGAAGCGCTCTCTACTTTTATAGTCAACAAACTCCGGGGCGGGTTTTCTGTGCTTGCAGTCAAGGCCCCAGGTTTTGGCGACAGAAAGAAAGATATGCTTGAAGACATTGCAGTTACTGTCGGCGCAAAAGTTGTTTCCGAAGATTTAGGTGTAAAACTCGAGAATGCGACAAGCGACATGCTCGGCCGGGCGACAAAAGTTTTGGCGAGGAAAGAGAGCACCGTGATCGTTGGCGGCAAGGGCAACAAGATGGCGATCGAGGCTCGGGTAAAAGCTCTTAAGAAACAGAAAGAAACTACTGATTCCAAATACGACAAAGAAAAAATTGACGAACGCATCGCCAAGCTTTCCGGTGGAGTGGCTATAATAAAAGTTGGCGCCGCGACTGAAACCGAGATGAAATATTTGAAATTAAAAATCGAAGACGCGGTCGCTGCCACAAAAGCCGCTATTGCAGAGGGTATTGTAGCTGGTGGCGGAAGCGCTTTGATAAGAGTTATAAAGAAAATGAAAGGCGAGAAAAGCAGAGATTTCGCCACCCCAGAAATTGCGCTCGGCTACGACATCATGTTGCGCGCGTTTGAAGCGCCGATCAGACAGATAGTGTTGAACACGGGAAATGCCGATGGATCTGTCGCGGTTGAGAAAATAATGAATTCAGAAAAGGAAAACGCCGGCTTCAATGCGGTTATCGAAGAATTTAGCGAGGACCTCATAAAAGACGGCATTATAGACCCGGTCAAGGTTACTCGCGCCGCTCTGCAAAACGCCGCTTCTGCTGCCGCTATTTTCCTCACTACCGAAGCGGCCATCACCGAAGAGCCAGAACCCAAAAAACCGACTCCTCCTGATATGGGTGGTATGGATTATTAAAATTCATTACGTTTCTCTTAATCTCCCATGACTTTTGCAACAATTTCAGCGGGAGTTTTCAAGTCGATTCCCATGTGTAATCTTTCGTGATTGTAATAGTGGAGAAACTCTTTGTAGAGATCTCGGAGTTCATCATAATGTTTCGGTCTTCTTTTAA
>DATDVC010000013.1:0-5211 GCA_036517695.1 Minisyncoccota bacterium | reverse complement strand
GGGTGCGGGTGGCCGTAACGGTTGTCTTTGCCCGCGGAAATAATGGCGTATTCGGGTGAGACCGTGGAGACAAACTCGCGTGAAGTGGAAGTTTTTGAGCCGTGATGCCCCGCTTTTAGCACGTCTGCGTCGAGCCCAAAGGCGCAATTTGTTTCCGTGCAATTTTGGGATACCAGATAATCCTCAATGTTTGAAGGCGAGTCGCCGGTGAGCAGGAATTCGCTTGCTCCATATACAAGTCTTGCGACTATTGAAGCTGTGTTTGTCTCCATCCCTTCCGGGTCGATTGCCGGAAAAAGTATTTCTAAAATCGCGCCACTCCCCAAATCAACAACCATGCCCCTCCTTGCTTCCAGCTTTTCAATTTTTCCTTGCGATTCACGCTTTTCTATTTGCAACTCCAGCTCTTTATATAAAGAAGTATCGCCCTCTACCCCTGGCTCCAAAAACAAGCTTACTTTGTATTTTTCCAAAACATCTGGCATACCGCCGATGTGATCGGCGTCGGGGTGAGTGGCAAGCAAAACGTCTATAGACCGATCATAAAAAGGCATTATTTTTGAGAGTTCTCTAAGGACGCTTTTGCCGGGGCCTGCGTCTAAGAGCATTTGGTTGCCATTTGGCGACTCGATGAAAATGGCGTCTCCTTGTCCTACATCAAGAAAAGCGACGGTGAGCTTCTCTCCCCTCCCTTCCTTCACCGCTATATAAGCAGAGCAGGCAGTGGTAACAAAAAGCGCCACAAAAATCCAAAATCTTAACTTTAACCCCGTTTTCATAAACTCAATGATATAATACTTTGTATATAATTTTTGTAGGTTTTCGCAATTATCCGCATAATTTTCGTATCATTATGACAAAATTTGAGGCAAAAAAATTTGATATACCGAAACTCAAAGGTATATCGGAAAAGACGATTGAAGAGCATCTGAAACTCTACGAGGGGTATGTCAAAAACGCAAACTTAATTCTTGAGAAGATGCCCCAATACAGAAGTTATGAAAAGGAAGATGTTTTTGCGCCTTATGTGGTCGGGGAGCTCGCTCGTCGTTTTAGTTTCGAATACAACGGCATGAGAAATCACGAGACCTATTTTGCCTCGCTTGAGGGGGGCCTAGTGGCGCCAAATCCAAACAGTTTTTTGTATAAAGCGATTGAAGAGGAGTGGGGTTCGTTTGATGTTTGGCTCTTAGAATTTAAGACACTTGCTACCACGACGCGTGGCATAGGTTGGATGGTTTTGTGGTATGACAAAAAAAACAAAAAACTTCTCATGTCGTGGATGGACGAACAGCACCTCGGGCTCTTAAACGACTGCGCCATGATACTCGCGCTCGACATGTGGGAACATTCGTATGTCGCCGATTACCAGCCGAGTGGCAAGAAAAATTATGTTGAAGATTTTTTCTCCAACTTGAACTGGTCTGTAATAGAAGAAAATTTCCAAAAAGCCCAAGCGTAAAAAATATAAAAGACGATAACAACGAAAGTTGGCAAAGATCCCACTTGCAAAAACGCAAGCGGGATTTTTTCTGCTATTTCTGCTAAACGCAAAATGATTTGAGTCAAGACGTAAGTGGCTACCCCAAACGGTGAGGAGAGAACAAGCGACACGCTTCCGAAAGCTCCGGTGAGAAACCCAAACAGCATCGCCCACGGCACCAAAGGAAGTATCAAAATATTTAAGACAAAAGACACAAGAGAAAAAATTCCCGACATTTTTATAAGCATTGGAAGTAAAAATATTTGTACCGCGAAAGTTGAAGAGATTATCTCGCGAAGGCCTAATTTATTTGGAACAAGCCCAAATAATTTTTTCGGCCAGGAATTGAACAAAAAATTTTCGACCATGGGAGAGTAGATGATTAGCCCCAAGGTTGCCATAAAGGAAAGTTGAAACGAAGGGTCGCTCTTTAGTATGAGCGGATTCCACAAAATCATCATGAGCCCAGCGAGAAAAAGTGTGCGGAGAGCTTGCCCCGGCCTCCCCAAATATTTTGCCAGTATAGCGACTACTGCCATAATCGAAGCGCGTATCACAGTCGAACCGAAGCCGACCATCAAAGCAAAAAGTATTATGAATGAGGCGCTTAGGGTGAGCCCCAGATTTCTTCTTCCCAATCTCGATGTGATGTAAAGTGTGGCGACGGCAATGATGGTTAGGTTGTAGCCGGAGATCGCGACTATGTGGATCAACCCGACATTTTTCATCGTATCTAAAATCTCTTTTCCAAGAGACTGCTTGGCGCCGAAGATCAGACCGTTTACAAGCGAAGCATTTGGCTCCGGCACTGCCAACGAAACTTTTTGGATGAAATAATTTTTCACCCGGTATAAATTTTTAAAAATAATATTTCCCCCGCTTTCGATTTTTTCAACTTCCGGCCGATACATCATGAAGTGAATCTTGTCTTTGGCCAGGTAGGAAACATAATCAAACTCAATCCCGTTTTCGCTCTCAAAATTTTCCGGAAATTCTATTTTGCCGGAAACCGAAACTTGGTCTCCATATTCAAATTTAGGGAAACGGCCTTTGACTAAGAGCGCTTGACTTGGGGAGTCGTCGATTTTTAAAACATAACGCGCTGTTTGATCTCTCTCGTCTGGCTCATCCGCAATCTCGCCGGTCAGGGAAACTTCCCCTCCGATATTTTTTACGAGCTCTGTGTCCGGAGAGGTTTGAGCGAAGTTTAACCTTAAGATGCCTATTGCCAAAAAAATCACGCACAGCAAAATTTTTCTTGCACGGACTTCTTTTCTAAGTATCAAAGAGAGCGAAGCGCAAATTAAAATCAAAAAAATAGCAACGGCAGAATCAATCTCAAAAATCTCTCCCAAAAGTATTCCGACCCCAAATGAAACGCTTGTAGCGTAGATCATTACAAATTAATGAAACAAATTATAGCTTTGTTTTAAGCCATTATACAGCGTAATCTTTTTTCCGTCAGCAAAGCTAGTCGCTATCTCATCGCACCTGTCGTTTAGCTTGTGTCCGGAGTGGCCCAAAACTTTTGTCCAAGAAATTTTTCTGTTTTCTGTTTCTCGCAAAATTTCTTGCCACAGGTCTTGGTTTAAAACACTCTTCTTGTCTTTGGTGCGCCAATTATTTTTTTGCCAATTTTTTATCCAGACGGTCGCGCCCTTGAGCAAGTATTCCGAGTCGGTGTGAATCTCGGCTTCCGCATTGGTCGGAATATTTTTCAGCGCTTCTATCGCCGCTCTCATTTCCATCCTGTTGTTTGTGGTTTCCGCCTCTCTTCCCCCCATCTCTTTTACCCTAACTACTGACTGCTCACTACTAACTACTATTGTCCCCCACCCGCCAGGGCCCGGGTTGCCTCTCGATGATCCGTCGGTGTAAATAATAAATTTGTGACTCATGAAACTAATATAGCATAAAAATAATCTCCCCAAGCCTCTTTATTTTAAAGAGGGAACCGGAGGAAGATTAGAAAAAATCCACAATGCGCAGGCGGATTTCGGAGGAGCCGTTGTAGTAGGATTTTTCGACATTGGCAACAAGGTTGGTCGCTATCCCCTCTTTTAGTTTGTCGCCAAACTGGTCGGGTGAAGTAAAAAATGAGATTGCTCTCGTGCCGCGGAGCTTTAGCGAAGTGGCATCGCGCAGACTTATTGAAAGATGCTCCTTGGCTTTTCCAAATCGATTTATTTTTTCTGGAATTACATTTCTAAAAATAAAAATTGGTTTTTCGTTGCCGACTCCAAAAGGGGCGAGTTTAGAAATTTTGCCGATAGTCGTTTCATTTACTTCTCCCAAACTCATCTCCATATCAACCAAACTCTCACTTTCTTCTACTACAGTGTGAGTCGAGGCTTCGATCAAGGCTTCTTCCAGTATGTGAATTTTTTCGTGATAAACCGAAAAACCACCAGAGAGTTTGTGGCCACCAAATTCAATAAAAATTTCTTTAGTTCTCTCCATAATTGCCACTAAGTTGGTGGTGCCGTCGGAGCGGCAAGAACCCTTGATGAATTCACCGCCTTCCCTACCCCAGAGAAAAACCGGACGATTGTATTCTTCGGCGATTGAGTTTGCGGCGAGTCCCAAAAGAGCTGGTCGCCAATCAGGATTGCCCAAGACGATCACCTTTCTCTCTCCCCCATTTTCAAATTTTTCTCGGATTCTTTTTTTTGCTTCTTTAACAATACCAGCTACTACTCCTTTTCTTTCGTTGTTTATGCTATCCAGATGTTTAGCGTACAAATCCGCGTCTTCTTCGGTTTCGGCTGTAAGCAACTTGAAAGCGTCAATTGGACGGCCCATTCTTGAGGCGGCATTGATGCGCGGAGTGATCAGGAATCCGATGTCGTCTTCCGATAAATGCACCCTGTTTATCCTAAGCATGGAAAAGAGCTTTAAAAGTCCGGCTCTTCTAGTTTTCCTTAAAACCGAAAGCCCGAAATGAGAGAGGGCTCTGTTCTCTCCCGTGAGTGGCACCATATCGGAAAGAGTGGCAATACCGACCAAATCAAGTAGCCACTTCTCTTTACCTGGGGTTAATTCGAAAGGTTTACCCTGAGCGAGCGCAGCGAGTCGAAGGGCTTCGATAAGTTTCCAAGCCACGCCCGAGCCACACAAAATCTTTTCGGGATATTTCGAATCAACCCTCTTTGGATTTATGGTTGCATAAGCATCCGGCAACTCATCGGCTAGCTTGCCTCGCGAAGTTTTAACGGAGTTGGGTTCGTGATGGTCTGTAACAATGACTTCCATTCCGAGACTGTTTGCGTACCCAATTTGTTTGTCGTCTCTAATTCCGCAGTCTACTGTTATTAAAAGTTTGACCCCGTCTTTTTGTAACTCCCCTATTCCTTCATTGTTGAGTCCATAACCTTCACTGTGCCGATCAGGAATATAATTTACAAAATTAGTGTAACCAATCAGTTTAAAAAAATCGTGCAAGAGTGCTCCACCTGGTATGCCGTCTGCATCATAATCACTCCAAATTCCTATTCGCTCCCCTTTTTCTATGGCTTCCAAAATTCTATCCGCCGCTTTTTCCATGTCTGGCAGAAGAAACGGGTCATGCAAATGAGCGACAAAATCGGGATTCAAAAAATTTTCCGCCTCTTTTCTGGTCTTTATTCCCCTGTTGCATAAAAGTTGCGCCGTCAACTTATCATAATCAGCCAATTCCTTCTCCACCTTTTTACTGATCTTTTCTCTCAATGAATAGCTTTTTGGCATAA
>DATDVC010000012.1:0-5617 GCA_036517695.1 Minisyncoccota bacterium | reverse complement strand
ACCGATTCGTCATATTCCCTATCCCAATAGCTCTCACAATGAGCGCCGTAGTTCTCGCAAGCTTCAGGGTCTTCTTCTACCCATATTTCTTCAAACTGATCAAGACTTAAAGTGTATTCGTCACTTAAATAATTTATTTCGGACAAATCAAAAGCATAAACCTGCCCCAATAAAACATTCCCGATGGAAATCCAACCAATAATCACAAAATACGCGAGCAAAAATATTTTTTTCATGGTTACTTCCTATCCTACAAAGCTTTATGCATCAATAATATCAATCCTGTGGATAATCTGTTGACTTCGTGTGGATAGCAAATTAAATCCCTGCCCCATGGCATTTTTTGAACTTCTTACCCGAACCGCATGGGCAAGGGTCGTTGCGCCCAACGTTTTTGTATTTTGGGTCGGAAGTGTCTGGTCTGGTTCCCCCCTTAGTGTAAGGGGGGCTAGGGTGGTTATTGGAATCTGCAGAGGTAGTTATGAGTTCCGCCTGCCTCTGCACATCCCCCATGGCTGACATAGTAATTTTATTTTCCTCCAGCTTTTTCAAATTTTCTTCAACTGTATTTTTTATCGACTCTTCCATCTCCTTGAAAAGTCGCAGGCCTTCCCTCTTGTACTCGACAAGCGGGTCCCTCTGGCCATAAGCGCGCAGATTTACCGAGCTTCGAAGATGATCCATGGTCTCCAAGTGCTCAACCCAAAACATGTCGTAAACCTGAAGTTTAACCTGCCTTACTTGACCATCTTTTTCATTTTCAAGCACACCTCTTCTTCTTTCATAAAAGGTTTTTCTTTGGAAATTGAGTACGTCGTCATATTCAAGCACATGCTTCCTGGCGTCAAAGTTGAGCCCTTCGATTTTCCCCTGCGCGCTCTCAAGTGATCGAGTGATAAGTTTGTTTTGGATCGCCTCGTCTTCCGGAATACCAAGCCGACCCATCATATTTTTCACCGTGTCAGCCGCAAAGACGCGCATTATGTGATCCTCCATAGAAACAAAAAATTGGGTTTCGCCCGGGTCTCCCTGGCGACCGCTTCTGCCTCGAAGCTGGTTGTCTATACGTCTTGCATCGTGTCGTTCGGTCCCCAAAACAAACAACCCGCCAACTTCGCGAACAAAGTCCGCTTCTTCGTCCGAAGCCGGACTGCCTCCGAGCTTTATGTCGACTCCTCTACCGGCCATGTTGGTGGCCACAGTAACGGCGCCCTTGCGACCGGCTTGAGCGATAATCTCTCCCTCTCTTTCATGATTTTTAGCGTTAAGCATCTCGAATTTGACACCCTCACGCTTCAAATACTCGCCGAGAAGTTCGTTTTTTTCTATGGAAATTGTGCCGATGAGCACCGGCTGGCCATTTGACTGCAATTCTTTTACTTTCTTTGCGATAGCCATAAGCTTGCCCTTCTCCGTTTGGAAGATAAGGTCATCGCGATCAATCCTTTTTATCGGATTATTTGTCGGTATGGAAACCGTATTGAGCCCGTAAACCTTATAAAATTCTTCCTGCGAAGTCATCGCGGTGCCCGTCATGCCAGAAAGTTTTTTGTACATTCTGAAGTAGTTTTGATATGTGATAGAAGCAAAAGTGCGCGATTCTTTTTGGATATTGACGCCTTCTTTAGCTTCTATTGCCTGATGCAAACCCTCCGACCAGCGCCGACCAGGCTGAAGACGCCCCGTATAAGGGTCAACGATAACCACTTCCCCATCTTTTACGACATATTCTTTATCCTTGTGATACAAAGCTTTGGCTTTGATAGCGGTCTCCAAATGATGCACGGTCTTGATGCCACCTTCGGTACTTCCAGCACCTCCGGCATAAATATTTTGGATACCCAAAAGTTCTTCCGCCTTGCTTATGCCATCGTCTGTAAGCAACACGGCGTGCATTTTTTCATCCAAAGTATAGTGCTCATCTTGTTTCAACTTAGCCGCTAATCCAGCAAACTTTTTATACATCTCATCCGAATCGGCGCTTGGAGCGGAAATGATGAGAGGGGTGCGAGCTTCGTCTATAAGGATGGAGTCTATCTCGTCAACGATGGCATAAGGATGTTTTTTCTGTCTTACCTTTTCGTAAGTGTACTCAAGATTGTCGCGCAAATAATCAAAGCCAAATTCGCTGTTGGTGCCGTAAGTTATATCGGCCTCATATGCCTCGACTCTCTCTATTGGCCTCAAAAATTCATGAACCACCTTAAAGCTCCCTTTCTCGTCTCTTTCTTCATCTGCCGAAGCTTTGACCGAAGATGACCAACTTTCGTCATACAAAAAACTAGAATCATGAGAAATGACCGCGACCGTTAACCCGAGTGCGTTGTAAATCTGCCCCATCCAAGCGGCGTCTCTCATAGAGAGATAGTCGTTGACCGTAACAACATGCATGCTATCTATAAGCGCATTCAGATATGCAGGCAGTGTGGCAACTAGAGTCTTTCCCTCACCGGTTCTCATTTCGGCAATACCGCCACGGTGCATCGCTATACCACCAAGCATCTGCACGTCAAAATGTCTCTGGCCAAGAGTTCGTCGCGCAGCTTCTCGGACGCAGGCAAAAGCTTCCGGCAACAAATCTTCTAGAGTTTTACCATTCTCCAATAGCTCTTTAAATTCTTTAGTCTTTGCTTTTAATTCCTCATCGGAAAGCTTTTCAATTTGGGGCTCAAAAGCGTTGATTTTGGCCACAATCGGCTCGACTTCCTTTACAAACCTTTCGCTTGCACTGCCAAATATTTTCTCCAAAAATGACATGTGAGCATATTATCACAAAACAAAAGCTCCGCCTAAGAGCGGAGTTTTTGTTAAGTGGGAAGAAACCCATCTCACAACTGAAAGTTGTGGACAGATTAAGCCCTCTTTTTCTTAGAAGCTTTCTTCTTTGCTTTCTTTTTTGCCATTTTAGTTTTTGCTTCTCTCCGCTTTTGAGCGGATTGAAGTAAGAGATTTATTTTTAAGTGCACTCGTCCTAAAAATTTTTTAAAAAATTTTGAAGGACATTCGACCTATGTTAATTATCTCGCTAAAAAAATTTTTAGTAAATAATTTTTTACGCAAATGTGTGGATAACTAAAATTTTTTATAAAAAATTATTTTAAAAATTAAAAATTAAAATATTGAAAAATATTTTTAAACAAAAAATTCTTCGGACAATTTGTTCCGAAGAATTTTTTTGCGCTGTTGCACGGACGGCGGGAGCTATCTCCAAAAAAACAAATGTCTATGTGAGTGCAAACCGCCGCCCATGCAACAGTACATTTTTAGTATAACAAGAATAAACCCCTCGACAAGTTCGATAAACTCACTGTAAACAAGCTCGGGGTAAACGAAAGCGCCACCTTTCGGTGGCGCTTTCGCAGACATTCATGATTTATTAGAAAAAGCTTTCTAACACTCACGCTGGGAGTATAGCACAAGTTGGATTTTTATGCAAATCTATCCCCCTGTGCACAACTCGAAAATAGCTGGGTTACGGGTTTCTCCCGGCCCTTATTTCACTTATATAATATTCTCCTTTCTCTTTAAAAGACGGGTCTATTTGGATAAGCTCTTCTATGGCCTTTATGGCTTCCTGTCTCATGTTGGCGTTTAAATAGGCGGCGGCCAGAGTAATGCGGTGTTGAGAGTTCTGAGGATCCAGAGATACTCTTTTTTTAGCGATATCTATGATTTTAGCGCTGTCTCCAAGAGAAATGAGAACATTCATGTATCTATCATCAAATACCACTTTTGACTCATCGACTTCTGAAAAAAGTTGATTGCCCAAAGAAGGGTTCCCCGCCGCGGTAGCCACAAACCCATAAATCAACTTGGCCTCATCAAACGATGGTTCGAGCTCATAGGCCACCTTTGCCGTCTCCAAAGATTTTTCCGGCTTGTTATCAAGAAGATAGTTGCTTGCAAGCTCGAAATATATCGCTTGTTTTTGTGGAGAAAGTTTTTTTGCTTCTTCGAGTTGTTCTATGGCTCTACCATACCAACCAAAACGAGAGAGAAATAGTCCGTAAAATAAACGATAACGCGCGTCAGTGGGAACTTTCTCTAGCTGGACATTAAATGCTTTGTCTACCGCATCAAACAGGCCTTGTCTCAATTCGGGAGAAGCATTTGGATTTAATGACACACCAATAGCTGTTTGAGAGACATGTTCAAGACTTTCGGGAAAGCCCATGCCGTGATTTTGGAGAGGTTTTGCATACTCATCAACTGAAGCAAGCTCCCCTTGGTTTGCAATCCTCAAAATTTCGAGAAGTTTTTTGTTCTGAATCCAAGGAGAAAATACGGAGAAGTATAAAACAGCAATCAAAATTATGAGCACGGAGGATTCCAACACCGGATGCAATTTTTCTTTTTCAAAAACATTTTTCAACTTTAGGGATATTTTTTCCCACAAGGAGTGGTTTTCTTCTTCGGTGTGAGCATGGACATAGGCGATTATGGTGAAAAATAGTATGTAGCTCGATATCTGATCAAACACAAACAAGTTGTTGAATAAATATGCCGACAGAACGCCAATGATAATCGCTTTGTCCTCCTTGTTTAGAAAATCTTCTTTGGCTTTTAGAATCCTAAAATAAAGCAAGACGATGATTGATAGATACGAGATAAAACCAACCAAACCCCCAGCAACAAGCCAGTCCAAGTAAGTGTTATGCGCCCTGTCAAACCAAGCTTCTTGCTTGTACATCCGCGGATCGTAGTATTTGTTGAAAACAAAATTGAATCCTTCCTGTCCCCAACCAAAGACCGGCCTTTCAACAAAACCTTTCATGGCCATCGGCCAAACATAATATCGTCCCTGTGTTTTGATTTCTGAAAACGAGAGAGAAGAGAACCTTGAAAGGACGGGGCTACTCTGCACGAAAGAAGAATTTTTCAAAGAAAAGAATAACCCAGCTAAAACAGCAAGGACGATTACCCCGCCCAAAGCAAGCTTTCTTAACTTTGCTCCTTTATCTGACTTTATCAAAAGAAAAATGAGAGAAAGAAAGGCGCCACCAACAAAACCCAAAATAGCCCCCCTCGTCGCCGTGTGATAAAGGATGAAGAGATTTAGCAACAGAGAGACAGCAAGCAATGTTTTTTGCCAACCCGCTCTTGCTCTCACAAACAATAGAGCGGCAAAGAAAATATGAAAGACCATGTAGATGCCGAGGTAAGAAGCGTTGCCTAGCGTGCCGTCAACTCGGACACCGCCTTGATTTATGGGGATCTTGCCGGCAAGCTGGAAAAGCGAGTAGACGGCCATTATAAGAGAGGCGAAGACGCTTGTGGCAAGGAGTTTGTTCCATATTTCTTGAGTTTTAAAAACAGAACCCAAAACAACAAAATAGGCGCCCAGGTGAAGCATTGTGACAAGACCTTCCATCCTTTCATAGTTGCTCCAAAACGCTTTGGACGAATTTATAGCTAAAATATCAGCAAGCCCTATTGCGCAAAGAAAAACCAAAACCGAACCCAAAATCCAAGAAAATTTTGGCCTAAAAGAAGAGTCTCTTATGGCAAGGATGAGATAGGCGCCAAAAGCAATTTCGACAAGCATCCTGAAAACAAAGGCCTTTCCGGTAATAAAAGGAAAGAAAAGCGAGGATGCAATGACAAGCGGAACAAAAGG
>DATDVC010000011.1:0-4578 GCA_036517695.1 Minisyncoccota bacterium | reverse complement strand
AATTTTGGCACTAACATACTTATCTTTTTTATAATAAATCTCTTTGCAAGTATTTAAATAATCTGAATAAAAAGTGTTCTCCCCTATTCTTGGAATATTTATGTATAAGACATGACCGGAAAAATCTTGAAAAAACTTTTTGTATGTTTCTTCGAACTGCGGAGCGGCGTATAGTCTTCTCTTATATTTCCCAAGCTGTTGGATCTCGTATCCGCCTATATCGTTATAAACCACTACAGATTTGATGCTGTTATCATTTTTTATAAATTCTTTAGCTTCGGCAAGAAGTCTATGCGAACTGCCGTTTATCTTTCCAAATAAATATTCTTCAATAAACACCCCATTATACATAATCCCCAAAACCAAAACCGCGAGTAATGCTTGCTTCCTGTATCTGTTTTCCCTAAAAGATGAAGACCCAAATACCAGCGCGCAAATCCAAATCAAAGCAATGAAAGCAAAGGAAACATAAAAGCCGGTGGGGCCGGAACCGCCCGTGAAAGGAAAAAGGAAATTCCACTTCAGTTCAAGTATGCGATTCATCCATTCCGATTTTGGATGCAAAGGCGGCACAAAGTGGTTGAAGAGTTGTAGAGCAAAGATGGCAACAGAGAGAATTAGGGGGATTAATATGTTTTTTCTGACCCCCCTCTCTTGTTGTAAGAGAGGGGTTGGGGGTGAGTTATAGAAATGCAAATTTTGTGAGAATACAGCACCAGCAATAATACATAAGGGTACCACCAAAAACTGGAAATACCGATCCAAAGCTCCAAGAGAAAAATCAAAAGCGATAATATAGAAAAATAAACCCAAAACCATGAACAGAAAGAGGGGTCTTGATTTTCTAAAAATCTCCCTATCTGTAAATAAAATCGGGACTAGTAAAAGAGGTGAGGTGTAGAGTATGGATTTTATCAGTTGGATAAAAGTTTGAAACCATCCCCTATCTGCCAATTTGAAAAAATGTTTCCAATAAGAGATTGTGAATTCCAGATTAAAGAAAGGGAAAATTAATTTTGCGACAAGAAGCAAAAGCCCAAGCGCCACCGCCCCGGCCAAAACATAAATAGCGTATTTGAATATCTTTTTTTTATCGGCAAAAACGTTTTTTTCAAAAGCAAAATCGAGAGCAAGCGCGCCAATGGCGATTATAAAGCTCGCTTTTACAAAAAATCCTAAAACCACCGACCCGAGCAAGAGAAAGAGCCACCCATAATTTTTGCTTTCGAAGCTAAAATCATTTTCCCTCAACTTGAAGTATCCGATCAAAGCAAGCAGGAAGAAAAACGGCATCACTGCGCCATCGGTGTCGACCATCAGCGAAGCCAGCAGAGAATAAAAAGATGCGACAAATAAACCAACACTCCAGAGAGCCGTTTTGGTATCAAAGACCGTCTTTGATAGGTAGAAAAGCAAAAATAGATTGAGAAATCCAAACACAAACGGCACCAGTCTGAAATTATCATAGCCGACTAAAAAACCTGTTTGTCTGTAAATAAATTCTCCCACCGGCGGATGAGGTATGCCTCCGGGTTCTGTCAAAGCAGGATTCACAATGATCGGCCACTTGTATTCGTCTTGATGGTACGGCTGACTTAGACCAAAAATATGCAGAGCAACAAACACGACCGCCAAAAAAATCAACAAAATAAATTCTTTTCTGTGAAAAATAGTCGGATTCATAGAGCCAATCTATCACAAACTAGAGCCTAAATAAAGGCTAATGACAAAATTGACATTACGGGAATAAGTCCATAGTATGACCCTTGTGAAAAAAAGATACGTCTTGCCAAGAAAGAAAGTTAGTGGGTGGTCAAACACCAATTTTTCGGCTTCATATATTGCCCTGCCAGAGACACCTAAAGATGTAGAGTCTATCGTCAAAGGAGCAAACAAGCGCAAAATGACCATTATCGGACGTGGAGCCGGCCTAAGCTACGGAGACCAATCTCTCAACCACAGCCAGATCGCGGTTGACATGAGCGGGGTGAATAAAATTTTAGATTGGGACAGCAGGAACGGAATTTTACAAGTAGAAGCGGGCGCCACATTCGAGCAAGTGCTTTCCCTCTGTCTAAAAGATAACTGGACCATAGCTGTTATACCCGGCACGCGATATGTCACCATGGGCGGCGCTTTGGCGAACAATGTACACGGCAAAAATTGCTTCAAGAGGGGAAATTTTGGGAGATGGGTGCGACAATTCAAAATAATCCTCGCATCAGGCGATACTCTCACATGCTCTAAAAAAGAAAATCGTGAATTGTTTTTCTCGGTAATAGGGGGTGCGGGCCTTCTCGGCATCGTCACCGAGGTGACTTTGGAGCTTGTTCGTATTCCTTCTCCATATTTATCTGTCAAAAAAAGTACTGCTCCGTCACTCCTAAAACTTATGGATTATCTTGATGAGGCGGCAAATGTAGACGAGCTGGCTATCGCCCAAGTAGATTGTTTCCCCAAATCTGGAGAGATTGGCCGTGGCACAATACATGCCGCAAGTTTTGGCGAGGTTGATATGGATAGTCTACCCAACACAGAGAAGATGCGGGAAATTGCACCAAGAATGTTTGGGGTCATCTCCAAAAAATGGATCCCCGCTATGGGAAAATATTTTTTGAATAACCTAAGTATGAAGCTGGTATCGTGGCTAAAATATCATCTGGACAAAAGGGCGAGCGCGCAGGGCGAGCGCGTTCAAAATATTTTCCAGTTTACGTTTCTTCTTGATAGCGTGCCGGGTTGGCAAAATATGTTTAAGTATGGTTTTTTTGAATATGAACCCTTGATACCTAAAGAAAAAGCCAGGGAGGTCATCCCCCAACTTATTGGCCTGACACACAAATACAAAATGCCGGCCTTTCTTTCGGCAATTAAGATCCATTCGGCGGATGAGTTCCTCCTCTCCTATTCTATGGACGGCTACTCTTTTGCTATGGATATCCCCCGTAAACCAAATCAGGCCGAGAAACAAAAAGGGCTTTTTCTAGAAATGAACAAAATTGTGATAGAAGCAGGGGGCATTGTATATTTGGCCAAGGATGCGCATCTAACACAAAGCGAGTTTCGACAGATGTATAACAAAGCAGACGAGTTTTTGGCCATAAAGAAAAAATATGACCCGAATGAAATTTTTCAATCGGACATGTATCGCAGGATTTTTAAGACAAACGAAGTGGTTAACCAAAAAAATAAAGAAAATAAATTATTGACCCTTGATGAATCTTTGGACCTGGAGCATCCGCAAGCAAACGAGCTGTACAAAAAACACGTCAATGCGGGGCTTCTTGGCATTTACGAAATCTTGGGAGTAAGCGATATGGACTTTGTCTCTGCAGAAGGGATGTACATCAAACTGAAAGATGGCCGAGAAATATTGGACTTCACTTCAAGTTTGGGCATTTTGGGTTTAGGGCACAATCACCCCAGGATTATCGCCGCCGAGAAGCGATGCTTGGACGCAAAAATACTCAACGCGATTAAGCTAGCCCCTCACAAACTCCAGTCGGCCTTGGCGTACAATTTGGCAGAGCTTCTTCCGGACCCACTTTCCGTTTCCTTCTTTACCACTTCAGGCGCGGAAGCGGTGGAAGCTGCCATGAAGCTCTGCGAGCGCGTACAAGGAGAGGGGCGCAAAAAATTTATCACCACAGATAACGCCTACCACGGCAAAACTCATACTGCCCTGTCTTTCACCCGATCCGGTCACATTCGGGATAGTTTTATACAAGGCATTCCGGAAGAAAATATGATTGAAATACCGTATGGAGACATTGATGCTTTAAGACAAATTTTGAAAAAAAATGGGGATGAAGTGATAGCTTTTGTAGTCGAACCAATTCAAGGGCAAGGGTTGGATGTTCCTCCGAAAGGATATCTTTCGGCTGTAATTGATATCTGCCACAAAAATAATGTTCTGGTGATTTTTGATGAGGTAAAAGTTGGTATGTCTCGGACTGGCACATTTTGCGCGTTTCAAAATGAAGACGTTGTGCCAGATGTAGTAACACTTTCAAAATCGCTCGGTGGCGGTACACGAGCCATGGGTGCAATGATAACGAGCGAAAAGCTTTTCAAGAAAGCTTACGGTCAAAGAGAAGCGAGCGGACTACACACCACCACCTTCGGCGGACTTGGAGTTTCTTGCGCCGTAGCAATTGAAGCGTTGAATATGTTGGGTGATCCGGATTTCCAACAAAATGTGAGGGAGAAGGGTGATTATTTGCGACAACAACTGGAAAATTTACAAAGTAAATATCCGGACCAAATTGTCGGTCTGAAGGGTAAAGGGCTCTTGCAAGGTATCCAATTTAATTTCCGAAACATCTTCAAAGACAGCTCTTTTGAAATCCCAAACCTGCCACTTATTGATACATTTGATAAAGTGATGATGGCGAGCCTCATCCGCGCTCTGTATACCAAACATAATATCCTTGCCCATTTTACCGACTCCAACATTGACACTTTGCACGTCATGCCTCCGCTTATTGTAGAAAAAGAACATCTAGATAAATTCATAGAGGCAATTGATCAAATACTGCAGGGAGGTTTCATCTCTCTCGCCACAAATTTTGTAAAAGG
>DATDVC010000010.1:0-20460 GCA_036517695.1 Minisyncoccota bacterium | reverse complement strand
CCCCGCCGCCTGCTCGTTCAGAGCAGAGTCAAGCAAAATACTCTTTTCCTTTTTAGAAGAATTTTTTGGTGGCGCGCGCAAATGGGAAATTGTAAAGAGTATTTTGCTTGGCGGCGAGCGTTAGCGAGCGGCGGCGGGGCGGCTTCCTTTGGTCAGAGATTTTTGATAAAATAGGTTCTAGCGAGGTCGTAAATATACTCCATTAATTATCTTTGGTTGATGTTGCTTGTTTTTCAGCTTCAGCTTTTTGTCTGTCAATTTCTTTGAGAGCGGGGATTATTTCTTTTATGTCCTCTATCGACTTGAATCCATAGTAAGTTTTTTCGTTTATGAGAAGCGCCGGCAATTCTCCTTTTACACCGTAAATATTTACCAAAGTCGAAATAGCGGAAAGATTAAGATCGTAATCGAAGGAATAAACCCGCAGGTCCGGATACTCTTCGCGAAGACGAGTCAGCACATACCCCTCCCTCTCACAACCATCACAAACACCTTCTTCGTTTGAATAGAAATAAATAATGGGAGGCAAAAATCCTTCCGGAGCGCCACATCTGTCTTTAACTTTTTGATAAAGAAGAAAATCTTTAATCTCAAGGAGAGAATAATATCTCTTTAAATTCATAACCTCCGGGTCATCTGTCCCGCGAGATTCTTCGGTATAAGAGAGTCTGTCACCGAGTTCGGCAAGCTCTTTCGAAAGAAAAGTGTTTCCAATATCACGGCACGAGAGCTCCTCGAGGAGAGAAAACTGGGTTTCGGAAGCGAGGATATCTACCGCTATTCGGCTTTCTATGTCTTTGATTTCATTGAGCTTTTTCTGATTAAAAAAGTTGCTCAAAAAAATCGCCGTTCCAAAAATCGCGGCTGTAATCAAAAATGTATATGCGTATTTCTTCCAATCCATCAGAGGACTATATTATCGCCATTTGGTGCTTTTAGCAAACGCGACGTTATAAAACGCCTTGATAATCCAAAGAGGGGCGATTACTGAATAAAGCGCTAAAAAGTAAAGCATATCGCGACCGGGGCGCATGTGGCCTTCGGATAACTTGCGCGACATGAAGAGCATTGTGATTGTGAAAATAAGAGCCATAAAACTAAGGATCGCCACAAGGTCGGTATTGAAATAAAACCAATCAAACGTGTTCGGCCACTTAAAATGGAAGCCCACTGTTCTGAACTCAATAATCTTGTTGAAGATTATGTTTGCATAATCAACAATCGCTTTTCCTATGATATAGAGGAGTGAAACGAGAGAAAAACTCGCGGTTGGTAAAATTATCATGCCCAAATGTCCATATTGGGGACGGAAAAAAAGATGTTTATAATCGAAGGTATTCCTAAGAAACCCATAAGTCCACCTGAGTCTTTGTTTATAAAGTTTTTTCAGAGTATTTGGAGTTACCGTATAGACCAAAGCGCTTGGTTCGTTGCCTATTTTGTAGCCGTTTGACTGCATACGAAGAGCCATTTCCATATCTTCAGTATTGTAAGCATGCTTGTAAAAGCCAATTTGATGAAAAACTTTGGATCTGACTATGGAAAATGGGCCCGGAATCACATATTGAGCATTGAGATATGCAAAAATCTGCCTTAAAAATACAGCCCAGCCGTACTCGACTTTCTGCATAAGCTGAATAACTGTGCTGGCTTCATGAACCTTCATTGCCGGAGTAACCGCCATTATTTCCGGATCTTCAAAATTGGCAACAATTCTCCTAAGGGCTTGTGGATGAACAAAGGAATCAGCATCCAAACAACCAACCAGATCGCTTTTTGTCCTTTCCAGCGCAAAATTAACTGCCGTATGTTTTCCTCCATTTGGCTTTTGCAAAAGAGTGATTTGTTTGTTCCTGGAAAATCTTTGTAAAACATTCCAAGTCTTATCAGTACTGCCGTCATCGACAACGAAAACCGACAACAGATGCCTTGGGTAATCAAGTTTCAAAAGAGAAAAAACTGTTTTCAAAACAGTGGCTTCTTCGTTCCAAACAGGCACTATGATAGTCACGCTTGGCAATGCAATATTTTTCTTAAAGGAAGAAAGAAATTTTCCTTTTTGATCTTTGATTTCAAAATAGGTAACTAGCAAAAAAACCTCAAAATAAAGGGCTAGAAACAAAAGTGCGTATGTTATTATTTCGTCTATTGCGGCCATCTTTATGTGTTTATTATCTTACCACTGCGTTAAAGGTTTGTTTGGTTGTCTCTTCCAATTTTTTGTGCAAAGCATCGACTTCTCCGCCAGTCAAAGTTTTTTCAAGAGATCGGTAGATTATCCTAAATGCATAACTCACTTTGCCTTTGCCAAACTTTTCCTCGTTTTCATAAGTATCCAATAATTTCATTTCTTCCACAAGCTCTCCCGCCACATCACGAACCACTTCATAGTAATTATTGAGCGACATTGATTTGTCGACGATAAATGATATGTCCCGCGCCACCGGCGGATATTTACTAACTTCTTTAAATTTGCTGTTTATGTCTTTAAATTGAGCGGTTATGCGCGGATCGTCAGACCAAAGTATGCGGATGTCTGGGATCCCCATTTTGATCATAGCCAAGCGGTCGCCAAAACCGAAAGCCCAACCGTTGTAAACATCTGGATCAAGACCAAAATTTTTAAGAACCTCTTCATGTACAAGACCCGCGCCATTAACTTCAAGCCAATCTCCATTGAACTTAATGTCCATTTCTACCGACGGATCAGTGAATGGAAAAGTGTCTACAAGAAACTTATATTCGATATCGTCGCCAAAAACACTTTTTGCCAATTCAATTTGAACTTGTTCTAGATCTTCAAGAGTGATTTTCTTTTTGTCTTTCTTGCATACATATAGACCGTCGATTTGATGAAAAGCCGGATAATGATTGCGGTCAATTTCATCCTTGCGAAAGACAATGCCGTGCGAAAGAGCTTTGATTTCGCCTTCTTGTTCAAGTTTTTTTAACACGTCATGCTTTTTCAAGTAATACGACCACATAACCGTCATTTGTGTGCGAAGAACATGGTTTTTATCTACATAATAAGTATCCGTTTCTTTCCGGCTTGGATGATCTTTTGGTGTGTTTAGAAGATCGAAATTTTCTTCAACAGTCACAACACGAGGAAATTCAACAACATCAAAATCCTTAAAGCGGGGCAAATTTAAAATCTGATCAAAAAGAATTTTGACTGGAGAACCCGACTTGCGAGTCAGATCGGGAAGATCAAGAAGTCTTTTGATGCGAAGGGCTTCGGTATCGTCCCTGTTTTCAAGACTTTTCAAAATCTCCTTTTCGTGGTCAAGTGGAATCACGTATTCTTTCATTATTATCCTAGTTTTTGATTAAATTTCGATTAATTTGGGACTTTCTTTTGTCTTGGCTATTTGTTATAATATAACAAATAATGAATAAAAAGAAAGATAAACCTAGTTCATATGGCGCTGAATCGATCACGGTCCTTGAAGGTCTGGAGCCGGTGCGCCGAAGGCCAGGAATGTACATAGGCACCACCGGGCCGGACGGACTTCATCATCTCATTTGGGAAATTTTTGATAACTCTCGCGACGAGGCCATGGGCGGCTTTGCAGACGATATAGAAATCGCTCTTTTGCCGGGCAACAAAATAAGGGTCACAGACAATGGGCGAGGGATACCGGTAGATGTCCACAAACAAACAAAGGTGTCCGCGCTTGAGACCATAATGACAACCCTTCATGCCGGCGGAAAATTTGGCGGCGACGGATACAAAGTGTCTGGCGGACTTCACGGAGTTGGAGCTTCTGTGGTAAACGCGCTCTCTGTTTATATGAAAGTAGAGGTCCATAGAGATGGAGGTGTTTTTATGCAGGAATATTCGAAAGGCAAAAAGAAAGCGCCAGTCAAAAAAGTTGGCTCTTCCAAAATGAACGGCACCATTACCACCTTCGAGCCAGATGTGGAAATTTTTAAAGAAGTAAAATTTGATTTTGAAAGAATAGTCCACCATATGCGCCAGCAGGCTTACTTGGTGAAAGGCTTGCGTATAAACGTACTCGATCTGCGAGAGACAAACCAAAAAATCGGCGAAGCTTTTTACTTGAGAGAACTTGGCTTGGATTCACCGAGCATGAGCTTTTATTTCGACGGCGGCCTCATCTCTCTCATCAGATTTTACAACCACAACCAAAAACCGGTACACAAAAATATTTTTTACGTAGAAAAAGAAACAACTCCCGGATCGGGAGAAGTGGTAGAAGTCGCTCTCCAGTATGTAGACGACATTTCAAGCCGTATAATGCCTTTCGCAAACAACATATACAATCCGGAAGGAGGCACACACATTACCGGGTTTAAAACCGCTCTAACTCGCACGGTCAACAACTACGCAAAGAAAAACGGTGCCACAAAAAACGGTGAGGACGCATTCACGGGAGACGATGTGCTTGAAGGACTCACGGCAGTGATATCAGTCAAATTGAGAGAGATCCAATTTGAAGGCCAGACAAAGGCAAAGCTCGGGAGCGTCGAGGCCAGGGGAATGACCGAAGAGGCCTTCGGCGCGGCTTTTGCCGAATTTTTGGAGGAAAACCCGGATGATGCAAAGTCGATAGTAAACAAAGCTATTTTGGCGCTACGAGCGCGAAAAGCGGCAAAAGCGGCTAAAGATTCGATTCTTCGCAAAGGCGCTCTTGAGGGGATGACCCTGCCCGGCAAACTTGCAGATTGCCAAAGTGGCACCAGCGCTGAAGATTCGGAATTATTCGTGGTAGAGGGAGATTCGGCCGGAGGCACAGCCAAAACAGGAAGAGACAGGCGCACGCAAGCAATACTTCCGCTCCGAGGGAAAATTTTAAACATTGAGCGCGCCAGACTCGACAGAATGCTCGCAAGCGAACAAATCAAAAACTTGGTAGTTGCTTTGGGCACAGCTATCGGCGACACCTTTGATATAGAAAAGCTTCGCTATCACAAAATCATAATCGCTACAGATGCCGATGTTGACGGCGCCCACATCCGCACTCTTATTCTAACTTTACTTTACAGATATTTCAGACCGCTTATTGACGGAGGTTTCGCCTACATAGCCCAGCCCCCACTTTATAAAATTAAAAAAGGCAAGGAAATTTTTTATGCCTATACTGACGAAGAAAAGTTTAAGATTACGGGAAAAGACGCCGATATAGAAGAAGTGGAGAGTGGCGAGAATGAAGCAGGCGAGAGTGGAGAAACTGAAGAAGCCACCTCCGCTAAAGCTACGGCGAGCCGAAGCAAGATTTCCATCCAACGCTACAAAGGTCTCGGGGAAATGAACGCCGAAGAGCTTTGGGAGACAACAATGGACCCGAAAAGGCGAGTATTAAAAAGAGTGACGGTTGATGACGCTCAAGAAGCTGACAGGATTTTTGACGTCCTCATGGGCACCGACGTCCCCGCCCGCAAATCTTTCATCCAGTCAAACGCCAAACTTGCAACGATTGATATATAGCTTATTTCCTCTCTTTGATTTCTTTTTGGATTTTTTCTAAGAATTTTTCTAAAGACATTGAGCCAACACTTCCTTTGTCAGCACCTCCGACTTTTTCTGTCCGATTTTCGACGGTTACTTCGTTTGATTCAATTTCTTTGTCACCAACAACTAAAAGATAGGGTATTTTTTGCATTTTGGCTTCGCGGATTTTTTTGCCTAAAGTTTCGTTACTTTCGTCCATTTCGGCTCTTACTCCTACTTCAATCAAATTGTCGAAAACTTTTTTTGCATATTCCAAATGTTTATCACTTATAGGCAAAACTTTGACTTGCACCGGAGATAACCATACGGGGAACATACCTCCCAAATGTTCAAGCATTATGGACATAAATCTTTCAAAAGAACCCATAATAGCTGCGTGTATCATAACTATTCTCTCTTTCTTTCCTTCTTCATTTACGCAAGTCAAATCAAAACTTTCCGGCATATTCACATCAAGCTGAATAGTCGCAACCTGCCAATCCCGTCCCAAAGAATCTTTACTCATAAAATCCAGCTTTGGGGCATAGAAAGCCGCTTCCCCGGACGCCTCAAAATATTCTGTCTTATTTTCTGCCGCCACTTCTTTTAGAATTTTTTCGGCTTTTTGCCAGAGCTCTGTATTGCCCAAATATTTTTCAAGGTGATCCATATCTCGCAAAGACAAGCGCAAACGCAAATTCATTCCAAAAGATTCGTAAAAAATATGCACAATGTCCCAAATTTTTTGGATTTCTTCTTTTGCGTCCTGAATACGACAAAAAACATGCGCGTCATCTTGAGTGAAGGCCCTGACCCTAGAAAGTCCGTTCAATTCTCCCGACTGCTCATCTCTATAGCAAATAGTTGAATTAGCATATCTTTGTGGCAACTCACGATAGCTCCAGGGTTTGCGAGCATAAATTTGGGTATGGTGCGGACAGTTCATGGGCTTCAGAGCAAACTCGTCACCTTCGCGAGTTGTTATTCTAAACAAGTCGTCTTTAAATTTATCCCAGTGCCCACTTTTTACATACAAATCTTTTTTTGTAATGTGAGGAATTTCAACCTTTTCATAACCTCTTTCTTTCCTCAACTCCCATACAAAATCGTCCAATAAATTTCTAAGAATCGTCCCTTTCGGGGTCCAGAGGGGGAGTCCGCTTCCGACCAAATCAGAAAAAGTAAAGAGGTCCAGTTCCCGCCCGATTTCCCTGTGGTCGTTTTTATTAAGTTCACTCATGCTTAAAATGTAGCAAATATTTAAAAACTCTGCCATAGATAATCTCCTCTAACCCCTCTTTATTTTAAAGAGGGGAACCAAAACCACAGAACCCGAATATGAGTCACCCCTTCTTTAAGGTAAAGAAGGTCGAGTAAGGCGAGAGGGGGAAGATTAGTTTTACAACCTCTTTACCTTTTCGACAATCAAGCTTTTCTCGCCGTTGCGGAGAGAGAGTCGAGCTTTGACGGCAATGCACTCCTCCGGGTTCAGGATAGAAATAAATTCACTAAGCGTGCGAGGAAAAACGACTGCTTCAATAGAATCAAAAGGGTCGACAAGTTTGATGAACGCCATCTTTTCGCCTGATTTGGTAATAACAGGCCGCAACTCTTCTATAAGTCCTCCAATCACGACCACCTCTCCTTCTTTTCCATTTTCTTTGATAATTTTGAGATTTGATTTTTGAGATTTAAATTTTTCCCGAAACTGATCAAGAGGATGTCCGGAGACATAAAGACCCAAAAGCTCTTTCTCCCAGGCCAGTTTTTCAGCGGAAGATGCAGGTGGAGTTTCCTTGAGACGAAGAGAAGCGTGGCTTGAAATGCCGCTAAAAAGCGAATTTTGATCGCCATTTGAAACAGACTCTTTGTTGTATTCAAGAAGAATATCCATATTGGCGAGCATTTGACCCCTCTCGCCAAATTTATCGAAACAGCCACTTTTTATCAACGCTTCAAGAGACTTTTTATTTAAATTGCGATCATGGATGCGAGAAAGAAAGTCTTCCAAATTTTTAAATGGTCCTCCGCCAGCTGGCGGATCTTTTCTTTCGGCAGTAATCGTAGCAGCAATGCCTTCACCAAAGTTTTTGATGGTGGAAAGTCCAAAGCGGATAGTTCCGGGACTAGAGCCCGGCACCAAAGTAAAGTCAGAAAAACTTTCATTGATATCGGGGGGTAAAACAGGAAGACCCATCCTCTTGCATTCGGCGACGGAGACTGCCACCTTTTCTGTTTCGCCAGATTCACTCGAAAGCACCGCGCGCATGTATTCTCCGGGAAAATTTGCCTTGAGATACGCGGTCTGATAAGCAACTCGCCCATAACTCGCGGCATGAGCTTTATTAAAACCATAGCCTTGAAAAGGTTCGAAGAGCTTCCATATTCTTTCAGCCAATTCTTTTTTCATGCCGGAATGTTCAATGCAACCCTCAACGAATTTTATGTGCTGTTTGGCCATTTCCTCTGGAATTTTCTTGCCTACCGCTTTGCGAAATTTATCGACTTCGCCCCAAGAATATCCGGCTAGTTCTATCGCGGACATAAGAAGATCGTCCTGATAGACGAGTACTCCATATGTTTTGGATAGAAAGTTTTCCATTTTGGGATGGAGATATGTAGTTTTTTCTGTCCCGTTTTTCCTAGCAATGTAAGCATTTATGTTATCCATGGGACCAGGACGATAAAGTGCGACCATAACACTAAGATCGTGTATGACTGTCGGCTTAAGTTCCACCAGCCATTTAGTCATACCGTCGCCGTTTAGTTGAAATAGGTCTTCGGTTTCGCCCCGCGCGAGCATTTCGAAGGTTTTTTTGTTGTCAATCGGGATCTTATCAATATCAATGATAATATTTTTCATTCTTTTAACCAATTCCACGGTTTTAGAGATGATAGAAAGATTTTTAAGACCAAGAAAATCAAATTTCAAAAGGCCAGCATCTTCCACTGAATGCATGTCAAATTGGGTAATTATTTTGTTTTCACCTTTAGGATCGTATTGAAGAGCAGTAAAATCCATTATGTCACTCGGAGCTATGACTACCCCGGCTGCATGAATGGAAATATGCCGAGCACATCCTTCAATTTTACGCGCCATATTTATAATTTTTTGAGTATCAAGATCTTTTTTGTACAACTCTTTTAATTCTGGAGTTTCTTCCATCGCGCGATCTATGGTCATCGGAAATCCTTGGGCGCCCATAGGAATCAATTTTGCAATTCGATCTCCAACGGTATAAGCAAAGCCGAGAGCTCTGGCTGTATCTCGAACACTGCCACGAGCCATCATGGTGCCAAAAGTACCGATTTGGGCCACTTTATTTGAGCCGTATTTTTGTTTGACGTATTCAATCATCTGATCTCTTTTGTCGTCAGCGATATCCATATCTATATCCGGAGGAGATGGTCTTTCAGGATTCAAAAATCTTTCAAATGGCAATTCATATTCAATGGGATTCAATGTCGTAATGTAATTTAAATAGGAAACCATAGAACCGCCGGCTGAACCGCGAGTTGTGGTTACAATCCCGTTATTTTTTGCATACCTTAAAAGATCTCCGACTACTAAAAAGTATGGCGCGTAACCCTTGTCTCTTATAACTTTAAGTTCATATTCAATTCTTTCCAAAAACTCTGGTGTTGACTCAAGTCCTCTCTTTTCTAAGCCTTCATATGTTATCTTTCGAAGTTCTTCGTCATGGGTAATGCCTAATTCGGTTTTATAATCAGGAAAGACCCACCTGCCGAGCTCGAGTTCCAAGTTGCAAAGACTTGCCACTTTTTGATTGTTAAAAAGAAGCTCTTCCTCGCCCCTAAACCTCTCATTTGCTTCTTCTTGGGACAGGAAAGACAGATTTTCGTCTCCGTCGTCCCAACTTCTCTCTTTCGGCTCACCTCCTTGCATCACCGCCATCAGCGTATCTTTGGCGTCACGATCTTCGAGGTTTATGTAATAGACGTTGTGGGAAGCAATCGCGGGAATATCATTTTCTTTGGCAAATTTTACAAGAGAATGCATATGTTCATTGTGCCCCTGTATCTCTGGGTATTTGGTAATCTCTATATAAAAATTTTCTTTAAAAATGCGTTTATAAAAATCCAGCGCCTCTTTCAGCTTTTCCTTATTTCCGCCACGCAAAAAAGTAGAGATGTCTCCGCTCCAAGAAGAGGAGACGGCAATAAGTCCTTCAGAATGCTTTTCTAAAACCTCAAAATCAATCCGTGGCTTGTAGTAAAATCCCTCAAGATAGGAAACTGTTACCAGCTTGAGTAAATTTTTGTAGCCAGTTTCATCTTTGGCAAGCAAGACAAGTCTGTATCGCTCTTTATCAACCCCAGTTTGCTTATCGCGCCTTGTGCGACCTGCAAGATACGCGTCCACTCCGATTATTGGCTTTATTCCCGCTTTTTTACATTCTTTGTAAAACTCAATTGCGCCATAAAGATTGCCATTGTCGGTGAGCGCGAGAGCTTCCATGCCATTACTTTTTGCCGCCTCTACAAGCTCCGGAATCTTCGGCAACGCCTGGAGCAGAGAGTAGTGGGAGTGGGTGTGTAGGTGGGTGAATTTCATGCGCCCATAATATCATAACTCACCCCCAAACCCCTCTCTTACATTAAGAGAGGGGAGCCACGCCATAGACACAGTTTAGAGTATAATTAATATATGAAATTAATAGTCGGAATTGACGAAGCGGGGAGGGGGCCTTTGGCGGGGCCGGTGACGGTCGGCTTGTTTAGCGCAGAAAAGAAAATGGAGCGCTGGTTGCTTAAAAATGTTTTTGAGAATAAATTGCGCGACTCTAAAAAATTGAGTAAGAAAAAACGAGAGGAAATTTTTGAAAAATTTAAAGAAATGAAAATCGAGGGAAAGATTGATTTCACTGTCGCCCATAGCTCGCCAAAATTTATTGACAATAAAGGAATTTCAAAAGCAATCCAAACGGGCATTGATCGTTCTTTAGAAAAATTACAACTTTCTTACGATCGTAAGGATATTGTAATTCTACTCGATGGCTTACTAAAAGCTCCAAAAGAATTTAAATCCGCCGGCGGGCGGACAAAAACAATTATCAAAGGAGACGAGAAAGACGTCTTTATTGCCTGCGCTTCGATAGTCGCCAAAGTTTCTCGCGATCGCCTGATGTGTCGCCTGGCCAAAAAGTACCCAAAATATGGTTTTGAGATCCACAAAGGCTATGGCACCGCCCGCCACGTTGAACTCATTAAAAAGCATGGATTATCAAATTTGCACAGAGCTTCTTTTTGTAGTTTAATAATAAACAGAAGGAGCTTGGGATGACAGAAGAACAAACCGTAGCGAGAGAAAAAGAACTCAGGAAAACATACCCTGGTTTATTTTCTTACCCCACATCGGACATTAAAGAAGGGGAAATGTATTTGGGTGACGCCTGGGGAGATGCCGTTCTTGTACAAATAGGTATTTATAGACAAAACGGACTTCCGAGCGTAAGGCATGGAGCCAGAAAAGAATTCCCCGGAAAACCGAGCACTTATCCAATTTTTGTGCAGGTCAAGGAGTTCGTACGGGTCGAGAGTGCCTACAAACACATCGTAAATTTGTGACCTCAATGGTCCCTGGATTCAATCCCGCCCATAAAGCGGGGTTGCCTTTTTATACAAATAAGCTATACTCTAATTTATGGTAGTGCGAATGCGACACACAAGAAGCCACACGGCAAACCGCCGGAGCCATCACGCTCTAGCGGCTGTTTCGCTTGCCCTTTGTAAAGACTGTGGAAGCCCAAAGGCGCCTCATGCAGTTTGCAACATCTGTGGCAAATACAAAGGCAGACAAGTTTTGGATGTGCATTCTAAAGTTGAGAAAAAGGCAAAGAAAGCAAAAGCTCGGGCTACCAACAAATAATTAACCTAATTATTCTAAGTACTCTAATTGACCTAAAGAATTCCCAATTAGATTGTGGATTTTTTAGAATAATTAGTATAATTAGATTAATTAGACATTTATGGCTAACAGGCACCTTGCAAGACAAACGGCTCTCCAAGCTCTCTATGAGTGGGATTTTGGTGGCAAGAAAACCGAACCCGAAGAAATACTGTCTCGGAACATGGAGGAGTTTGCCCCAGGCATGTCTTCCGACAATTTCGTAAAAAATCTGCTTAAAGGTGTGGTCTCAAAACAAAAAGACCTTGATGAAATCATAGCCAAAGCCGCTCCAGACTGGCCGATCGAGAAGATAAGCGTGATGGACAGAAACATTTTGCGGCTTGGCCTTTATGAACTTCTTTTCGCAGACAGAGAACAGGTGCCACCGAAAGTGGCCATCAACGAAGCCATCGAACTTGGTAAAGTTTTTGGCGGGGAAACTAGTGGCAAATTTATAAACGGCGTCCTTGGCGCAGTCTATAAAGAGATGGGCGAGCCCGGCAAAGACGACAAAGGCAGGCCCGAAAAACCAGTGCCACTTGAAGCTTTGGCGGGCGCGGTGATTTATGCCAAGAAAGACAGCGATATTTACCTCTGCCTAGTCCACGATGTGTTTGGTCATTGGACACTATCAAAGGGGCACATAGACTCTTCAAAAAAAATAGAGAGCGAGCTCAAAAAAGCGATCAAAGAAGAGCTTGGGATCAAAATCAAAGTCGCCGAGCACTTGGGCCACACCGAATACGGCACTTATGATCCGGAAAAAGGCAAGATAAAAAAGCGAGTTGAATACTATCTTGCGGAAACTGATTACACCGATGTCTCTTTGCAAAAAACAGGTGGGCTCGATGACGTAAAGTGGTTCAAACTTGCCGATATTCTTGATCTAAATTTTTATAATGACATCTTGCCGATAGTAACGAAAGCTATAAATATATTAGTAAAAAGTTAACGCAACTTGACCAACATGAAAGAGAAGGACCTAAGCGGATTTGAAGAATTGGTAGGCATAAAGTTTAATGACAAAGACTTACTTAAGCAGGCATTTACTCACCGCTCTTTTTTGAATGAAAATAGAAACGCAAAAGGCGGGCACAATGAGAGGTTGGAGTTTTTGGGAGATGCCGTGCTCGAGCTTGTGATCACCCGCTATCTGTTTGATGAGTATAAAAACAAAAACGAGGGCGACCTGACCTCGATAAGAAGCGCTCTTGTCAACGCCCAGACTTGCGCCGAAGTGGCAAGAAACCTTGATGTAAATGATTATCTGCTTCTCTCTCGCGGAGAAGCGAAAGACACCGGCAGAGCCAGACAATACATTTTGGCCAACGCTCTCGAGGCGATCATTGGTGCTATTTACTTGGATCAGGGATATGAAGTTGCAAAAGATTTTATTGAAAAATACATAACTCCGCTTACAAAAAAAATCGTTGAAGAAGAACTTTGGGTAGACTCGAAAAGCAAATTTCAAGAGAGAGCTCAAGACGCTGTCGGTATTACGCCTTCCTATAAAACAGTAAAGGAGATTGGTCCCGATCATGAAAAGAAATTCACTGTTGCTGTTTTTCTTGGTGAAGAAAAGGTCGCCGAAGGCGAGGGAGACTCCAAACAGGACGCCGAGCAGTCGGCGGCTCGCCTGGCGCTAAAAGAAAAAGGGTGGTAACTGCTTTTTGTGTTAAAATGTTTTTATGCTCAAATCGCTTGAAATCGGCGGGTTTAAAAGCTTCGCCAAAAAAACCGAACTTAGTTTCAAATCAAAAGTAACCGCAATTGTCGGACCAAATGGTTCCGGCAAATCAAACGTTGCCGAAGCTTTTCGTTTCGCTTTGGGCGAACAATCGATAAAATCAATGAGAGGTAGGAGAGGTGAGGATTTGATTTGGAACGGCTCAAATGAAGTCTCTCGCTCAAACCGAGCGCAGGTAAAGATTGTTTTGGATAACCCGGAAAATATTTTGGGGCTTGATTTTGATGAGATTTCAATCGAAAGGGTTGTAAGCAGAGACGGAGGCAACGAATATTACCTGAATGGCAGTCAAGTTCGGCTGAAAGACATTTTTGAAATTCTCTCAAAAGCCCACATCGGAGCATCAGGCCATCACATCATATCCCAAGGAGAGGCAGATCGGATACTGACGGCGAGCATCAAAGAAAGGAGGGAGATCATAGAAGATGCTCTCGGACTCAAAATTTATCAATACAAAAGAGAGGAGAGCGAAAGAAAGCTAGTAAAGACAGAGGAAAACATAAAACAAGTTGAGTCTTTGCGAAGAGAAATCGCGCCTCATTTAAAGTTTTTGAAGCGTCAGGTAGAAAAAGCTGAAAAGGCAGAGGAATTGAAGACAAGACTGGTGGTTCTCGAAAGAGAATATTTAAAAAAAGAACTGGTTTTTATAGAACAAGCAAAAAATAAAATAGGGGAGCAGAAGAAGCCCCTGGAGAGCAGACTAAACGCGCTTGATAAAGAGATGGAATCAGCAAAAGAAGTGCTTGAAAATTCTTTAGAAAAGGATGGTAAGAGCCAAGACCTTTTAGAAATAGAAGACACGATTAAATCCGAGAGAGAAAACAAGGACGCGCTATACAGAGAGGCCGGAAAAATCGAGGGTGAAATAAACGCAAACAAAAGAAACATAGAAAAAATTGAAACCGAGCAAAGATCGGAAGAAAACAAAACCGTGCTTCTAAAAGAGGTAGAGGATTTGGAAAAGGAGATTAACGCATTTTCTGAAATAAGCAAAATTTTTGAAAAAATAAGATCTTTCATTCTTAGCCATAAATCAAAATTTGACCACAAATACGCAGACGAGTTGAAAGAGAAAAATCAAGAGTTGGCAGAAGAAAAAGTTTTGGTGGACGAAAAAATAGAAGAGGCAAGCGCTCGGCTTTTTGAGCTATCGGCCACTTATCAAAAAATAAAAGACTCGATCGAGAGAGATAAAAATTCAAATCGAGAGGCGGAAAAAGCCATTTTCAAAATAGCCGGCGAACAGACAGAGATACGTTCAAAAATCAGCTTGATAGAAGCAGACGAAAGACAGCTAAAGACAATCGAGGATGATTGGAAAAGAGAGCTCACTGAAGCAGGCGCATTGCTTGGGAGCGCTATTTTGGGTTTCGAAAAAGACGAGTTGGAGATTTCTGATGAAAATTATAGGGGAGTCAGAGATGAAAAACGGCGCGAACTGGAAAAAACAAAAATACGCCTCGAGGAACTTGGGGGTAACAGTGGGGGAGATATTTTGAAAGAATATAAAGAAACAAACGAGCGCGACGCATTTTTAGCAAAAGAGCTTGAAGATCTTTCTAAATCAAAGAAATCTTTGGAAACTCTGGTTAAGGATCTTTTAGAAAAACTGGATACCGAATTTAAAGAAGGAGTAGGAAAAATCAACAAAGCTTTTCAAAAATATTTTGAGATAATGTTTGGTGGCGGAAATGCCGAACTGAAGATTGAAAAACTGGTTAAAAAATTTAAAAACGCAGACGATGCAGACGAACTCGAACAACTGAAAAATTTGACATTAGAAGAAAGTCAGGAAGAAGCTGGTTTGGAAATTTCAGTTTCTTTACCAAAGAAGAGGATAAGGAGTTTGGAAATGCTCTCCGGTGGCGAGAGAGCGCTTACCTCCATTGCCCTTCTGTTTGCTGTCTCTAGCGTCAATCCACCTCCTTTTATCATCCTCGACGAAACCGACGCCGCGCTCGACGAAGCCAATTCAAAAAAATACGGAGACATGATAGAGAGTCTCTCTAAAACTTCCCAGCTCATCCTCATAACCCACAACAGAGAAACCATGTCCCGCGCCGGCGTGATCTACGGCGTCACCATGGGTCGCGACGGCGTTTCTCGTTTGCTCTCCATCGCCTTTGATGAAGCGGTTGCCGTAGCGAAGTAAAAGTATTACGGTTTCCTTGAGAATACTGGCATTGCAAAAAATTTTTATAAATTTAAACCAACTTAAAATCCAAAATCTTTCGGTCAAGATCGGCGGAGACGAGACGGACTCGGACGGAGTCGCCAAGAGAATATTTCTTTTTTGTGTTGGCGCCGACGATAGCATAATTTTTGGCATCAAGCTGATACAAATCACCATTCATTTCTTTCAGACGGATCATGCCTTCGGCTTTGGTGCTAGGGTCTTCCACATACATGCCCCATTCGGTCACGCCGGAGATCACAGCATCAAATTCTTGCCCAACTCTAGATTGCATAAACTCGACTTGCTTGTATTTGATGCTTTCGCGCTCGGCTTCGGCCACGACGATCTCTTTTTCTGAAGCTTCGTTGCAAATTTTTTGGAGATAAGCAAACTCATCTTTCTTTATATGACCCCCATTCAAATGATTTTCTAAAATACGATGAATAACCAAGTCCGGATAACGACGAATAGGGGAGGTGAAGTGGGTGTAATATTCAAAAGCCAAACCGAAGTGGCCTATGTTTTGAGTCGAGTAGATAGCTTTGGCCATACTCCTTATAGCCGCTGTTTTCACTAAAGATTCAGCGCTATGGCCTTCTATTTTGGTAAGTAAAATATTTAAGTCTCTGGCGCTTACTTCACCACCGCGCACAGGAAGTTCGTGCCCAAGAGCCCGGACAAAGATGGCCAACTCTTCAAGTTTGTCCATGTTTGGCAAATCATGCACGCGGTAAATAGAAGCTGCTCCTGCCTGCGCGCCACGCTTTTCGAGCTTTTCGCTTATAAATTTGGCTACTTCTCTGTTTGCAAGAAGCATCCACTCTTCGATCATCTTCATGGTATCCAAGCGCGGTTTTTTATAAATCCTTATCGGTTTGCCTTTTTCATCTAGTTCAAATTTCACCTCGTCAGTCTCAAACTCAATAGCCCCTTCTTTTTTGTTTTCCGCACGGTAAATGTTTGCAAGACGGTTGAGCTCTGCAAGCGGCTGAAAAAAGTTCTCTGAGGAAAGTCTGGCCGAGCTTTGCGAGGAGACCCCCGTCCGACTCGGCGTCGTGCCGGGCGGGCGAGGACTTTCGGAAGAGAATCTTTTTTCAGCCGCATTTAATACTTCTTGCGCTTCTTCATAACTAAATCTCTTGTCAGAATTTATTATTGTTTTACCAAACCATCTCTTCAAAATTTTACCTCCGCCAACTGGCGGATTTTTTTCAATTTCAAAAACAGCAGAAAAAGCGAAGCGGTCAACATTTGGATTTAAGGAACAAAGGTCATTGCTCAAGACTTCAGGGAGCATTGGAATAGTGCGGTCAACAAGATACGTAGAGAAGAGTCTTTTCCTAGCTTCTCGATCAAGTGCCGTGCCGGGACGAACAAAGTGTGATACATCAGCAATGTGCACTCCCACCTCAATTTTACCTTCACCAATTTCTCGATAAGAAAGAGCGTCGTCAAAATCTTTGGCATCAACTGGATCTATGGTGAAAGTTAAAACATCACGAAAATCTCGACGGTCAGCGCCAGCAAAAAAGTCCTCCGCAACCTTCTTTGCCTCTTCTTCAACCTCTTCGGGAAAATCGTAAACGATACCTTTGTCTAAGATAATAGACTGCATCTCTGTCTCGTGCTCTCCTTTTTTGCCAATCACCTTCAAAACTTCTCCTTTTGGATTGAGATTTTGATTTGTCCAAGGAAGCATTTTTACAAGGACTTTTTGTCCGGACGTAGCATTTTCTGGAAAAGCAACCAATTCTATTTTCCTGTAAAATTTGAAATCATCCGGAACAAAAACAAGCCCGTCGCCTACGCCATCCGCCGATTGGCGGAGCGAATTCTCCAAAGTGCCGACAAATTCAGTCTTATTTCTGTTTAAAATTCTGACCACTCGGCCTTTTTTTCTGTCGCGGTCTTTGCCAATAATCTCAACTTCAACTTCATCTTTATCAAGAGCGCAGTTCAAACCCTCTTCAAAAACAACTACATCTTCACTTCTGTCCGTATCTGGCAACATAAAAAAACCCATCGGCTTTGAGATTACCTTTATGACACCTTTTAAAGTCTTGAGGTTTTTATGTTTTGTCTGCTCTTTTTTGGGTTTATTTTTCATTATACACACCAATACTACCACAAAGACCAAACAAATGTTATAATTGGGTCATGTTTTCAATAAAAGAATCTTTGCGTTTCGGTTGGGATAAATTTAAAAGTAATTTAAATCTTTCTCTCGCCACCACCTTGCTAGTGCTCGCTGTTAGCGTGCTAGGAGAGATCGGCGGGGAAGGTAAGTCAGGGTTTTTCATTTTTGTTTTGGCATCAGTGGTACTCTCTATCATAATCAGAGTTGGTTACATCAAAATTTTCCTGAAAATGGCAGGTGGGGAAGACGCAAAATTTTCAGAAATTTTTGAGGGTTATAAAATGTTTTGGAGGTATCTTGGGGTATCAATCCTTGTTGGGCTTGCGGTGATAGGCGGGCTCATCCTATTGGTTATACCAGGGTTAATATGGGCAATAAAATATTCGTTTTCTCAAATCATATTAGTAGACACCGAAGGAAGGCCAGTCTCCTCCATGAAAGAAAGTGGCGCGATAACTCAAGGCTCAAAATGGAAACTACTTGGTTTTTACATTGTTTTGGGGCTCATAAATATCCTGGGAGTAGTAGCTCTTGGGGTAGGCCTTTTGGTTTCGATTCCAGTAAGCACATTTGCCATCATCCACGTTTATAGGAAACTTTCAAAAGAAAGAGCTGGATTGTCAGCCCACCAGAGGACGGACTTGACTCCAGTTAGCGAGGGAGTATAATGCCTATGCTCCCTTTTTGGGAGTTTTGAATACCCGCCTGCCTCGCATACGCGAGAGCGTTGCGGGCAGGGTTCCTTGAAAAATAAATAAACCCCGCACCTCACATGGTGCGGGAGAGAACGCAAGTCATGCGCGGTAAGGTGCATGACGTGCAAGTCCAAGTTTTGTCCGATTTATTAAAATCGGAAATTGATTCCAGTAGCTAGGATCAAAACAATTAAGGATGGTCTGAAAAATAGAGATATTTTTTGTTTTGTTCCGTTCCCCCGTAAAGAATTTAATTTCATTAAATTCCACGGGGTTAAAAAAATCTAAAATTAAATTTTTGATTTATTTTTAGAGTTTGATCCTAGCTCAGGATGAACGCTGGCGGCGTGGATAAGGCATGCAAGTCGAATGGTGAGAGCAATCGAACCATGGCAGACGAGGTAGTAACACGTAGGTACGCACCCTCTAGTCGCGCATAACTAGTCGAAAGATTAGATAATTCGCGATGGTCCCCGTGATGTCGCAAGACATTTTACAGGGTAAAGATTTATCGCTAGAGGAGCGGCCTGCGAAGTATCAGCTAGTTGGTAGGGTAATGGCCTACCAAGGCTATGACGCTTAGGGGGAGTGAGAGCTCGATCCCCACCGATGGAACTGAGATACGGTCCATACACCTACGGGTGGCCGCAGTCGAGAATCTTCCGCAATGGGCGAAAGCCTGATCGAGCGATACCGCGTGGTGGATGAAGCGCTTCGGCGCGTAAACATCTTTTGTCGGGGAAGAAGTCATTGACTGTACCCGAAGAATAAGGGGCTCCTAACTCTGTGCCAGCAGGAGCGGTAATACAGAGGCCCCAAGCGTTATCCGGAATCACTGGGCGTAAAGGGTGTGTAGGTTGTTGTATTAGTCGTCTTTTAAATCTCCCGGCCCAACCGGGAAACAGGAGACGAAACGGTATAACTAGAGGATGCGAGGGGTCTGTGGAACTCATGGAGTAGGGGTGAAATCCGTTGATATCATGGGGAACACCAAAAGCGAAGGCAGCAGACTGGCGTATTCCTGACACTGAAACACGAAAGCGTAGGTAGCGAATGGGATTAACATAACTCTTACTTTATTTTCATTGATAAAGTAATCGTTCCAGAAATGGAACGGAGCGTAGGGGTACGTTGGGTTCTAGTCCGTCATGCCAGTAATGGTATGAGCAAATGTGGCTGTATCGGGGAAACTCTCTAAGTAAAATTGGAGACAATCCCGAGGGAAGTTGTTCAGTACTAATTTTTGGAAAATGGAAAGGGAGGCAGCAATGCCTCCCGGTTACCGCACTATTTGGTGCGGATCAAAAGTCGAACGAAAGCGAGGTTTCCGTCATTCACTGACACGTAGAGCTTCTGAGGCTCTAACTTCTGAGAATCGAGTACTTGTCCGGCAGGTATCGGACAAGAGGGTAAATGTTTGGTCAGTGTTTCGAGAACTTTTCTGTCGCTTTCGTCATCCGGTTGGAAGTTAATCGCAACCGTATCTCCATGATCTGTTGTAGATGTGTACATGTGCCTCCAATGTGGAAGCTAACATATTACAATCTAAATGTCAAGTAATCTTGACTCCAAAAATTAGTACTGAATTAACCCCGTAGAGACTAAACGCCGCATATCCTGTGTCAAAACAGGATAATGATATAGTCCGAACTCTGTAGCGATACAGAGAGCAGAACAGAAATGTTTCTGTCGACAAAATTTTGTCGTAACAAAATTGTAGATACCCCAGTAGTCTACGCCCTAAACGATGATCGCTAGCTTTTCGGAGTATCGACCCTCTGAGAGGCGAAGCTAACGCGTTAAGCGATCCGCCTGGGTAGTACGAGCGCAAGCTTAAAACTCAAAGGAATAGACGGGGACTTGCACAAGCGGTGGATTATGCGGTTCAATTCGTCGACAAACGAAAAACCTTACCAAGGCTAGAAATCTAGCTGAATGCAAGCAGAAACGTTTGCAGTCTCACAAGGACAGCTAGACAGGTGATGCATGGCCGTCGTCAGTTCGTGATTTGAATTGTTCCCTTAAGTGGGGTAACGAACGCAACCCTCGTTGGTTGTTACAAGTGTCAACCGAGACCACCCAGCACTGAGCACATTTACAAAGTAAATGTGCATTGAAAGATTTAATATTAAAAGATTGAAAGATTAATTTTTCAATTTTCAATCTTTAAATTTTTTAATGCACACGTAGTGTGCCGAGTGCTGGGAGGAAGCGAGGATGACGCCAGGTCAGCATGTCCCTCTGATGCCTTGGGCCACACGCATAATACAATCGCCGGTACAACGCGTTGCGACGGGGTAACCCTAAGCTAATCGTAATAAGCCGGCGCCAGTTCGGAT
>DATDVC010000009.1:0-10349 GCA_036517695.1 Minisyncoccota bacterium | reverse complement strand
GTAAGAGTCGACTGGAACGAGCCCCTCGATAGGTTTGGGGCAAATCCAAAAGATGTAAGAGTTTTGGATACTTCTCGGATAGAAGCGAGCGCAGAAACCATAAATTTTATTTTAAATAAAGGCGGCAAAGTGATAGTTGTGAGCCACTTGGGCGATGGCACGGATTCTTTGGAGCCGGTGGTGGAAGAGGCGAGGAAAATTTTTAAAGAAAGAAACATTCATTTTATAAAAGATCCGTGGAATCAATCATCAAGCGACGGCAAGTTTGCGTTTGATCGTTTGAAGTCGGGTGAAATAGCCGTTTTTGAAAATCTGCGATTTTGGATGGAAAAAGAAAATGACGAAGGTTTTGGGAACCAACTTGCCGCTTTTGCGGATATTTATGTCAATGACGCGTTTTCAGTTTCTCATCGCAGGCATACTTCGGTAATACAGCTTCCTAAATTCTTGCCTCACTTCGCCGGATTTCGTTTTTTGGAAGAATATAAAAAGTTGTCTGAAGTTTTTGATCCGGAGCATCCTTTCCTTATTATCCTCGGAGGGGCCAAGTTTGAAACCAAACTCCCATTGGTTGAAAAATTTTTAGAAGTCGCTGACGATATTTTTATCGGTGGCGCAATGGCAAAGCATGCCTCTGATTTGCCAATTGCCTCAAACTCTAAAATAATCTTCCCGGCGCAGAATTATGAAGATTTGGACGCAAACGGAGACACTCTTTCTTTGCTGGCACCAAAAATAAAGGAAGCCAAATTTATTGTTTGGAATGGTCCTTTGGGAAATTATGAAAACGGTTATAAAGAAGGCACCCTTTCATTGGCAAAAATGCTTGCTGATTCGGATGCCAAGGTCATTGTTGGCGGGGGAGATACTGAAAACGCGATAGATGAATTGGGAGAAGGTGTAGAAAGTAAATTTTATTTTGTTTCTCTCGCGGGCGGAGCAATGCTTGATTTTTTGGCGGAAGGGACATTGCCGGGGATAGAGGCGTTAAAATAATGTCGTCAACATTTAAAAAAACAGAAGAAAACTTTAACTGTGAAAATTGCGGAGAGGGGGTAGATGGAGACGGCTATACCAACCATTGTCCGCACTGTCTTTGGAGCAAACATGTCGACACAAACCCCGGAGACAGGGCAATGAAAGACGTTTGTGGCGGGCTGATGGAGCCCGTTGGCACCGAAGAAAAAGGGGGCGAATGGCGCGTTGTCCAAAAGTGCCAAAAATGCGGCAAGATTCATAAAAACAAGCTCTCTCTTCTCGACAACTTCGACCACCTCATAAAGATTACGAAAGAAAAAAACAATCATTGACATTTTTTATCCAAAGTATATACTTTAGATATGAAAACAATGATTAATATAAAAACTGAAAAAGAGGTAAAAGAGCAGGCTAAAAAAGTGGCTCATGATCTGGGTTTGCCTTTAGGGACGATACTAAATGCTTATTTGAAGGAATTTATACGAGTTAAAGAAGCCCATTTTTCAATTTCCCCCAAAATGACTCCAAAATTGGAGAGAATGCTGGCTTCTGTTGAAAAAGACATAAAGACAGGAAAAAATATGTCAGCGATCTTTTCTTCCGGAAAATCAATGGACGATTATCTAGATTCTAAATAATAATGAAGGTTATTTTGCATCATAAATTCAAGAAAGCGTATAAAAAGCTTCGCAAAAATGAGCAAAAAAGATTTAAGGAAAGAAGAAATATTTTTCTAATCAACCCTCTTGATCCTATTTTGGAAAATCATGCTTTATCTGGGAAATATGAAGGTTACAGAAGCATAAATGTCGGCGGAGATTTAAGGGTAATATTTAAGTTGTTAACTCCAGAAATCGCGCTTTTTGCCACTGTCGACACTCATTCAAATTTGTATAAATAACTTGGAATAAGGGGACTTTATGCTAAAATACCTTAATGCTACAAGTTAAAAGCGGGCCTGCCTCGCCGAAGCTTTAGCGGAGGCGGGTATAGTTTAGTGGTAAAATGCGAGTTTTCCAAACTTGAGTCGGGGTTTCGATTACCCCTACCCGCACCACTTACTCTTTCTTGGCTTAACATTTTAAACGATCGTTTAAAATGTTGAGGATAAAAAACCAGCCTTGCCTCTCCGGAGAATGGAGAGACAAGGCCAGTGCTGATTGCCGTTACCGTGCGACGTGTGCCCAATGGTGTTCGTAGACGGGCTGCCGTTCTTCGGTACTCTCGAGTGAAAGTACAATCACTCGCGCACCGAGAAGACTCTGAAGCAGAACCCGCTCGCCGTTTGAGAACATCACCCCATCGCGGTGATAGTTGCCTTCGATGTTGAATTGATCGAACACAACTCGATCCGTAGGTGGAACCGCAAAATGTTTGCACACCTGCACCGGCACGTTCTCGATGAGAAGTGCTGCTCCGGGGGGAATGCAAACCGCTCGCTCTCGGTCGTTTGAAGACACAAGTCCGATAGAGTTGGAACGAAAACGTCTCGTAATCAACTCCTCTCCCTCAATTGCAATTCGCGATTTTTCATTCGCGAGGGAATAATCACACATAACCCCTCCTCAAAACAGAATATGGGCTAGAACAGAACCCGATTTTGATTGTATACCTCAAGAATTTTTATGCAAGCGGACAACTTTATTGCTGTGGATACGACTATTCCATATGCACGCTGGATTTGGAGGAGAGATGTTTGCGGAGAAGGGGATATTTTTTTAATTCAAAATCTTGCTCAATCAAACTACGGGCTTCTTCTCGTGCGGCTTCCACCATTTTGATATTCTTAAGCGCTTCCATGGCGAGGTCGGAGACTCCCCACTGCTTTGCTCCGGCCAAGTCGCCGGCGCCTCTCTGTTTGAGGTCGGCCTCCGCAAGTTCAAAGCCATTTTTTGCTTGAGTGAAAGATTTTAATCTTGAAATTGTTTTTTGAGAGGCGCTATCCGAGAAGACAAAACAATATGGTTTGTGAGAACTGCGAAGTACTCGACCGCGAAGTTGGTGAAGCTGGGCTAGGCCAAATCTTTCCGCGTTTTCGATGATGATGACGGTGGCGTTTGGCACATTGACTCCGACTTCGACTACAGAAGTGGCAACCAAAATGTCAGCTCTTCCTTCTTTGAAACTTCTCATCGTTTCCTCTTTTTCTTTCGGACTGTTTTGTCCGGTGAGTGATGCGATTTTGAATTCGGGAAATATTTTCTTCTGTAATCTTTCTGCTTCAGATTTTACCGACCTGGCATTTATTGTATTTTCTTTGTCTGGGTCGGGGTCATTCACTCTTGGGCAGATGACATAAGCTTGACGGCCGTTTTTTAATTCGCCTCTCACTTTTTTATAAACTTCTTCTCGCTCATGTGGTAAGACTATTTTTGTCTCCGGTATTTGGCGGCCGGGTGGAAGCTCATCAAGAAGAGAGAGGTCTAAGTCTCCGAAGATGGTAAGGGCAAGCGTGCGAGGGATCGGGGTTGCCGTCATCGAGAGCAGGTGAGGAGCAAAATCCTGCCTGCCCGACTGAACGGATTCAGTCGTTCGGGCGGGTTTTTTGCGGAGTTCTTTTCTTTGTTTTACTCCAAAACGATGCTGTTCGTCAATTATGATAAGACCCAAATTTTTAAATTTTACTGTTTTTTGTATGAGGGCGTGAGTTCCTATGAGTATTGGTATTTCTCCATTTGCCACCCATTTCAAAAGTTGAGGTTTTGATATTTTTGTGTACTTCTCTTTTGAGAGCTTGGAAGGAAATTTTTTGGCTCCAGAACCAGTTATCAACCCCACCTGTATTTTATGCTTTGCAAAATGCTCAATGAAAGATTCAAAATGCTGTTCCGCGAGGATTTCCGTTGGAGCCATGTAGGCGACCTGAAGATTGCCATACTCTCTTTGTGGGGGGAGTGTAGTAACCGTGGCGAAGCTTGCAGCCGAAGCGACCGCGGTCTTGCCCGACCCGACGTCGCCCTCTATGAGCCGAGACATGGGGAAACCGGCTTTAAAATCGCTCAAAACGCTTGCAAGGCATCTTTTTTGAGCGCCGGTTAAGGAGAATGGGAAATCTTTTACAAACTCTTCCATCTCTGCTTCTTTCTTTTGAATTAAAAAGGCCTTTTCTTTTTGGCCTAGATATTTTTCTTTCTGCCTGTCAAGTTGGATCATAAATATCTCTTCGAAAGCAAATCTTTTGCGAGCCGTTTCCGCATCTTCTTTTTTGCGTGGCAAGTGTATCCAGAAGATGGCCGTTTTAAGAGAGGGGAGACTGTATTTTTTTAAAATGCTTTCAGGTATTGGATCAAGCACTCCATCTAAAACACCGGCCCCAATGACTTTTTGAAGAGCATAATAAATCCAGTTTGAAGAAATGCCTCGGCTTTCGGAGTATGTCGGGTAAAGATTGTGATTTTCTTTAGCGGGAAAAAGCGAGTCGCTCGTGCCATCGGGTATTTGCGATATTTTTTCTATTTTTGGGTTTGAAAAATATAATTTTTCATTTTTGATAGAAACTCGACCTTCAATCCGGACCAATGCTCCTTCTGAAAACATTTTTGCTATGTATGGCTGGTTGAACCAGACCATACTTATTTTTCCGGTTGAATCTTCTAGCGTTGCGCTTGAAATGGCCACTTTTGACTTAAATGTTTTGCCGAGTTTGAGATTTGAAATCTTTCCAAACACCACCGAGCTTTCTCCGGCTCTAAGAAATTCGATTGACCTGACTTGTCCAACTTCTCCATAACGAATAGGGAAGTGTCGTAAAAGATCCATCAAAGTTTTAATGCCCATTTTAAACAGAGCTTTCTTCTGTGTCGGGGAAATTCTCTGTATCGATTCTATTGGGGATTCTAGGGTAAGTTTTCTTTCAAACATTTTAGGGTCATATTGCTGCGGGAGTTGTTGTCGCTGGTTCGGGGCACTCAAATTCGCAATTTGGTCCGCTTCGACCAACATAGCTTCCATCGGAGCAAAGTATCGCATCTTGAGTGCAAAAAACCGGCTCTGGTAAAACTTGCTCTGGCTTATCGGCCTCAATCTTTCCATATTCTTCTGGGCTTGGGTTGTAAATGTAAAGCAGTCCACCGAGGATAAATACAGAGACCACAAACATAAGCACTAGAGATTTGTTTTGCATTTTGGCGGAAGGGATGGGATTCGAACCCATGGAACCCTTTCGGGCTCAACACATTAGCAGTGTGCTGCTTTCGACCGCTCAGCCACCCTTCCTGACAATGTCATTTTACATGAAATCACTTTTTTTGAAAGCTGATAGCAAAGTTTGGTAAAACTATTTGTGCTCCCGTGAGGAATCGAACCTCAATTACAAGCTCCGCAAGCCTGCGTCCTATCCGTTGAACGACGGGAGCCCTTCGACCATGCTTAGGGCAAGCATTTCAATAAAAGACTAGCAAAAAAGTGACATTAGGGCTACCTTCACTTAGCCAGGAGTTTGTCAAACCATTTGTGAATGATGGATTCTTGCAAAGGCTCTTCTTCTAGAAATTGGAAGAGGGCGTCTCTTACGTCGTCCAAATCAGCTTCTTCGTTTATGGGGATGGAGACAAGCGGGAGAAAAGTGTTTATCGGATGAAGCAAAATCCGCGGACCGTGCATGTGGTCATCTTCTATCCAAAAAGATTGATATGAAGACCATGGGTAAAAATGCTTGTCGAAAGCGATGCCCTTGGACGTTACCTTTATGGGCACGATCTTTGTGTCTTTGTAGGAGAGCGTGCCCACGGTCAGAGCCGCGATGATTATAAAAATTCCAAACAGAAAATTGCCAAAGTAAAAAGACAGAACGGCAACGCCTATCGAGACGATACCCAGTATCCAATACCAATCAGTATTTTTTTTGTCGAAGCGGTGTTCCGGCGAGTGCCACTCTAAAAATATCTCAATTTCTCTCATGTAGAAATTTTACCACTCCGTAAAATATTTTGTCATACGCATTGTGCATAAGCGCGAGGGCTACTTTATGATACTTCCAGGGGGCACATTTTCGGCAATCTTTAAAAGCGAGAAAAATCCTTCTCCAGAAACTGCCATGATCATGGCCTCACTCTTGAGTCCCATTATTTCTCTTGGCTCCAAGTTGGTAACAAATGCAGAGGTGGTACCCGTCAGCTCTTCGGGGGTAATAAATTTTGCAATTCCGGAAATGACCTGCCTTGTCTCGCCGTAGCTTTCAGCGGTGGCGGATCCAAAATCTACAGCAAGTTTTAAAAGTTTCTCCGACCCTTCAACTCTCTCGGCTGACATAATCTTCCCAGCCCTTATTTCCACTTTTTTAAATTCATCGATTGAGATCATGATTTTTTTACTATTTATTTCGGCGGAGGGTGGAGGGCTCGAACCTCCAAGGGCTTTCGCCCGCTAGTTTTCAAGACTAGTGCATTAACCATTCTGCCAACCCTCCGTAAATTTTAATATAACACAAAATGTTACATTGAAAAAGGCGCACGGGGAGGGCGCCTTGCCAAAAAGACTCGAGGACTAGAACGGGTAAATGGTTTCGGTTTTTGGGCGATTGTCATCGCTCAAAACCTTTATGATCTTCCTTCCCCCGGCTTGTCTAAATGTCTCTGGATTGAGTCCATTAAGGCCGAGTATAGACTTGACGATCTCGATCGCCTCGTTCGGACCTCTAGCCCAAAAAGTTCTCTTTTTGAAAGGAACACAAACTTGGGGCCGAGGATCTTTTTTCCTGCATACCAGCTTGAATTGGTAATGTGGTCTTATCGATCTCACCACCCATTCAGTTTTTTCAGTTTTTTTGCCGTTCAAAACTCACCTCCAATCTATATATTACGTACTTAGTACATTCTGAAATTAATCCTAGTTCAAATGCTCTGAAGATTGGATGAATTGGTTTTTGTGATACAATCTATTTGTGACTCACCTTGTGGACGAAGCCATGAGGTTTGTTGCATATAATGAATAATAGAAAAGAAAAGAAAACTGAAGAAAACCTGATAGTCAAAGGAGCGAGGACTCACAATCTTAAAAACATCACGGTCGAGATGCCTAGGAACAAAATGACAGTTTTTACCGGGCTTTCTGGCTCCGGCAAGTCGTCGCTTGCTTTTGACACAATTTTTGCCGAGGGGCAGAGGAGATATATCGAGTCTCTCTCTTCTTACGCGCGCCAATTTTTGCGCCAAATGCAGAAGCCGGACGTGGATGAGATAGTTGGTCTCTCTCCCGCCATCTCAATCGATCAAAAGTCGCGCTCTAACAATCCACGTTCGACGGTAGCCACCATCACCGAAATTTATGATTATCTGCGAGTGCTTTTTGCGCGAATCGGTAGGCCGTACTGTCTGGTGTGCGGAGAGGAGATAAGAAAGCTTTCGAATGACGAGATCAAAAATTTTATTTTAGAGAAAGTACGGGCAAAGAAATCTTCTCAAAAAGTCCTCGGGTCTCCGAGGCAAAGCTCGGCCAGACTTTCTTCGAAGACTTCTTTGCCCTTTCCAACATATCTTGAGCTTTTTGCGCCGATGGTACGGGGCAGGAAGGGTGAATATTATCAGCTTTTGTACGATCTTTTGGGAAAGGGTTTTAGCGAGGCCTTGATAGACGGGAAACGCGTGAGTTTGCGCGAAAGGATAGAGTTGTCAAAAAACAAAAGGCACGACATTTCAGTTTTGGTGGATTCAATAAACATACTTGATTTTGAAAATGACAAAAAAAATGCCGAGGAACGATTTTCAGAATCTCTGGAAAGAGCTTTGGCCGAATCCGACGGACTTGTGGAAATTGGTTTCAGAGATATGGCAACAAAAAGTGAAGAGGAAAAAAGATTTATAATGTCCAACAAATTTTCATGCCCGAATGACGGCTATTCTTATCCGGAAATTGAACCTCGGCTTTTTTCTTTCAATTCGCCTTATGGGGCTTGCCCCGAGTGTAATGGGCTTGGTACTCGTCATCTGTTTGGAGACGAAGCATGTCCGGTCTGCAAAGGCAAAAGACTTCGAGCCGAAGCCCTCAATGTGCGTATCGGCAGCATCAACGTCGTTGATTTTGTCGAGATGTCGATTGAGAAAGCGTATGAATTTTTGGGAAATTTAAAACTTACTGAAAGAGAAAGAAATATTTCAAAGGTAGTTTTGAGGGAGATCGAGTCTCGCCTCAAATTTATGCTAAACGTCGGTATAGAATACCTTTCTTTAAACAGGCGGGCGCACACTCTCTCGGGCGGAGAAGCCCAGAGGATCAGACTCGCAAGCCAGCTTGGGAGCGGGCTTGTGGGCGCGCTCTATGTGCTCGATGAGCCGACCATAGGCCTGCATTCCAGAGACAATGAGCGACTCATAAAAACTTTGCTTGAGCTTAGAGATCTTGGAAATACTATTTTGGTGGTTGAGCACGACGAAGACACCATATTTTCTTCTGATTACATAGTTGATGTTGGTCCAGGAGCGGGGGTGCACGGCGGGGAAGTGGTCGTCGCAGGATTTCTGGACGAACTTATCACCGCCAAGCAAAATAAATCCGGTTCGCGCACTCTTGCCTATCTTCGCGGAGAAGATTTTGTCGAAGTGCCGGAAGAAAGACGCGAACAAGATAAAGGAAGTTTAAAGGTGCGCGGGGGCAATGTTTTCAATATAAAAAATATGGATGTAGATGTGCCTCTTGGCAGATTTGTCTGTGTTACTGGAGTTTCTGGAAGTGGTAAGTCCTCGTTTGTTTACGAGATTTTGTACAAAAACTTACAGGCAAGATTTGAAAGAAAATACAGAAGCAACGAAATGCACAACTGCGCTTCTTTCTCCGGCACGGAATATTTAGGCCGAAGTATTTTGATTGATCAGTCTCCCATCGGGCGCACGCCAAGGTCAAATCCAGCAACTTATACTGGGGCATGGAGCTTCACAAGAGAGCTTTTTGCCGAAACGGCTGAAGCAAGGGTGCGTGGTTGGGGGCCCGGAAGGTTTAGCTTCAATCGCACTGGAGGCAGATGCGAGACTTGCGAAGGTAATGGTGAAATCGCTGTGGAGATGCATTTTTTGCCGACCGTTTATGTGCCCTGCGATGTCTGCGGGGGCAAAAGATTTATGAAAGATACCCTTGAAATAAAATACAAGAAGAAAAATATTTACGAAATCTTGAAGATGACAGTCGAAGAAGCGCTAGACTTCTTTATTGATATCCCGGCAATTTATGACCGTCTTAAAACAATGAACGAGGTGGGCTTGGGTTACTTAGAGCTTGGGCAATCCGCGACCACCCTCTCTGGTGGCGAGGCGCAAAGAGTAAAAATATCTAGCGAGCTTTACCGGCCGCATATTCAAAAAACTATTTATATTTTGGATGAGCCGACCATAGGGCTTCATTATGATGACGTAAAACGGTTGATTGGTATTTTGCAGAAGCTGGTAGACAAGGGTAATACTGTTTTGGTGATTGAGCACAATATGGATATTATAAAATCATGTGACTATATCATTGATATTGGCCCCGAAGGAGGGGATGGTGGCGGAAAAATTATTGCCAAAGGCAGTCCGGAACAGGTTGCCAATAATAAAAATTCTCACACGGGAAAGTATTTGAAGAAGGTCTTAGGAAATTAAGGAGAGCAGCGACTATAATTTCCTTTGACCCTGAGCATCGCGAAGGGCTTGGAAATTAAAGAGGAGATTATTAATATATGATTTTCAACTTATACAAAAACCGAGGAGAAACACCGCTTGAATGTTTGGAAAGGTTTAGAAGGACCAGGCCAGAGTTGGAAAATGAAAGCATGACTTATTTGGGTCGACTTGATCCGCTTGCGGAAGGAGTTTTGCTGGTGGGCACAGGAGAAGATACGGAGCAGAAAAGGCGGGAGGAGTTTTTTGGATTGGACAAAGAGTATGATTTTGTAGCCATCTTCGGTTTTGCTACTGATACTTATGATGTGATGGGGAAGATAACTCACCCTAACCCTCTCTTACAACAAGAGAGGGAACCAGACCAAAACTCAGTGGACCTAGAATTAAATCTAATAAAACTTTGCAAAATTTATGAAGGGGAGAGGGAACAGAAGTATCCCAAATATTCCTCAAAAATAATTGCTCGTGGTTTTCCCTCCCCTGAGCAAGGGGAGGGTGGGGGGGGGTCAAAGAAAATAACTATCTATAATCTTAAATTCCAAAAACTTGAAACTCTCTCCAACAAAGAACTTTTTGGTCGGATTTTGATGGACATAAGTCGAGTAAATGGAGATTTCCGCCAGCCCGAAATTTTGGAATTGTGGAAACAGACTCTGCTGGTTTTCCCTCCCCTTAATCAAGGGGAGGGGTGGGTGGGGTCTTTCTCCGCCCATGTCTCTTCCGGCACTTATATCAGGAGTATTGTAAATGACCTCGGTACTTCTTTGGGTATTGGCGCTACTA
>DATDVC010000008.1:0-14108 GCA_036517695.1 Minisyncoccota bacterium | reverse complement strand
ATTTCCCAACCATAAGACTGGGGGATTCTGATGCGTTATCTCAAGGTGATAATTTGTATGCACTGGGTTTCCCATTATCAAGCACTCTTGAATCTGCGGGCATATCCACTGACGAAGTTAGTGTTAAACAAGGCATTTTGTCTCGCAAAGCAATACTTCGTAAAAACGGCTATGAAATACCCTCCATTGAAATCTCAACGGAAATTCATCCTGGAAATAGTGGTGGGCCATTGATAGATAACGATGGGGAGGTTGTTGGCATTAACACTTACGCTATTGGTGAGGAAAAGACTAAACAAGAAACTATAGTTGGAGTCCCAATAAAATTTGCTGTAGAAATAAACCATATAAAAGCAGAGTTGGCAGATTTAAAAGCTGGAATGCAGTTATTGGAAAACAAAACCAGAAACGAAACTGAATCTGTTATTCGCTCAAGATTAACAAGTTTAGGTTCAAGAATATCTGAAAGCCCAGAAATTTCAAAAGCCATTTCTAGCGCTTACAACGAAACCTCTTTTGCTTATTACGAAAAACAAATACTCGCTGGAGTTGATAACGTAAATGAATCACAAGAAAATTTAAGAAAAAGCTACTTAAGCTCGATCTCTAGTGGTTATAAAACAATAGTTGCTGGTATGGAAGTATTGAAAAATCTTACCCAGTCTTTTAATGATTTTTACTCAAGTAACCAAGCAAATCTCGGATCCATAAGTAATACTTTTGCTAGAAATAAATTTACCGAATTTGGTAATTACATTACTCAAAAAACCAACGAGTATGATAAGAGAACCGCAAGTGTTTACTCCAAAATTTCTGCCATAGACGGTGCTTTAAAGAAAGGTAATCTGAAAGAACTTCCCACATCTTATTTCACTCAACAGCGAGACATATTTAAAGCAGAGATAAGTTATATTACCGCCCAAAAGGAGGGTATTGATAGTCGTTTATGGATAAAGCTCCTGTTTTGAGAATGGCTTATATTATTATAACGTTTAACTAAAAAAACAATAAGAAGTGGGGAATTAGGGAATCCGAGCATCTTGCGCTTTATTTATCGTTAGTGTAACATAACGGGTAGCGTTATGTCGATATACGCAACAATATGGAATTTAAAGAATTTACAAACCAAAATGGTGTTTCTTATTTAAAAGACTACTTGGATACTTTAGAAACAAAGGATCGAATTAAAATTTTGGATAAATTGATTCTTTATGAAAAATTGTCTTTTTTGCAATTAAGTAAGGATGGCAAATTAAAGCATCTGGAAGGTAAGTTATATGAGATGAGAGTGAGGGTGGGTAATGCCCAATATAGATTTTTGGGCACCACACATGAAGGAGATTTTTGGATCGTTCACTGCTTTCTAAAAAAGAGCGATCGAATCAAGAAAAAAGACAAAGAAATTGGGATGAGCAGAATAAATCAACTGTTAATAAAATGAGTATAAAAGAACTTAAAAAAGAAATAGAGAAAAATTACCCTGACGTTGCATTGGAAGTTAAGCGTGATATAGGGCATCAGATTGGTCTAGCACTTGAAGAAGCTAGAATAAAAAAGGGATTGACGCAGAAACAGTTAGCAAAAATGATTAACACCCAACAGCCTAGCATAGCCCGTGTTGAAAATGGTGCACAAATTCCATCTTTTTCATTCCTACAAAAAATAGCAGGGGCACTAAATACATATCTTTTACCTCCAAAATTTGCGGGAATAAATGATAACTATAATCCAACTATCAACTATAGTTCTGATCAGAATTCTTATACTGCAACCATTAACATGTTCCCTGTGGTCTTAGAAATAAACAACACTTCTACATTAACAGAAAACTTGAAACAAATATGAAAAATGAATCAAAAATAGTCTACGCCATAGCTTGTAGTTCAAGCTCTACAGACAAACAGACGAACAATATTTCGTTATTTAGTTTGCTTGAAGACCTAAAATTTGACGGAAAACTATTAAAAACCAGTAACGTATTGCCCGAAAAAATTTCCTTACCTATTCAATTTGAAATAGTAATCCTTTTTAGCAGAACTAATACATCTAAAGCTGAAAAAGATCTTCCTATTGCTGCAAAAATTGACCTCATTGATCCAAATGAAAAAAGTTTGATGAATTTTCCCATAAACACATCTATTCAAGACGGTAAAAAAAGATTCCGAATGAACATAAAGGTGAATGGGGTTAGTGCTACAACAAGCGGTACTTATGTTTTCAGAGTAAATTTATTAAAAGATGAAAGTGACAAAAACCCTATTCAAATATTTGATGTGCCGATAGATATTAACATAAACATTTCTGACAAATAATTTACTAGATAAATCAAACGATATGGATCTATCCAAAGCCCCTAAACAATTTTGTGAAAATATAAATATTGCTTTTAGTGATGAATTTTTTGCTATGGCCATAACGTCTGGTAATGCTGCTTCTGTTTTTGCTTTAACCCCCGCTCATGCAAAAAGGTTGATTCAAATGCTATCTCATAAAATTCTTGAGTACGAAAAACAGTTTGGGGAAATAAAAACAGAATGGAAAAACAAAATAGTCAGCCCTATACAATTTTCAGACATAAAAAACAGCCGGCGAGAAGACGAAGAAGAAATGTGACTTATATAACCCCCGCGTCTTTGAGAGCTTTAAAAGCGCCTTTTTTTTGGATGGTTTTGATACCTTTGGTGGAGAGGTCGAGAATTAGAGTTTTGTTTATTTCAGGCACAAAAATACGCTTGCGCTGGATGTTTGCATAGCGCCTTTTTAGTCCAGTCGGGTTGAACTGGGTTGCGCGGGTGCGGTTTGAATAGCCACCTCCGACGAGGGTTGATTTGCCTGTTATTGCGCACACTTTAGCCATAATGGCTAGCATGCTATCATGTGAGATACAAAAAGGCAATGGATTTTCTTTTTATCATAATCGTCCTAATAATGTCGGTAGTGGTGCACGAAGTTTCTCACGGCTATGCGGCGCTTTCTTTGGGCGACCCAACGGCAAAATACCAAGGCCGGCTTACCTTAAACCCCATTTCACACCTCGATCCGGTGGGGTCGCTTTTGGTGCCACTTTTGGGATACCTTTTGGGCGGGTTTGTGGTGGGCTGGGCCAAACCGGTGCCATTCAACCCCTACAACTTGAGAAACCAAAGATGGGGAGAGGCCTACGTAGCCGCGGCTGGGCCGATTTCAAACATTATTTTGGCCATCGCGTTTGGTCTGTTGCTTCGACTGGTAGGTCCGGCTTCACCGATCGCTGGACCTGTGAGCTTCGTTGTTTTAGTAAATATAACTCTGGCCATTTTCAACCTAGTGCCCATCCCTCCGCTTGATGGTTCTAAAATACTATTTGGCATATTGCCCAAATTTGCAGCGAAATTCCGCTACGCGCTCGAAAGCTACGGTCTGATTTTGGTGTTTATATTCATCGCTTTCCTTTGGCAGATTTTGATACCTGTTATCCGAAGCTTGTTTTTGATAATAGCGGGAACCGGTGAGTTTGATACAATTTAAATATAACTTTAAATGCTAATCGCAACGGCGTGAAAGAAAAAAATACAAACATAAAGCACGCTTTCACATCAATACTTTCTCTTGCTGTGATGTTTTTGCTGGTTTATTTTTCTTTCACTTGGATAAACAACAACATTTCAAACAACAGCGGTTTGATATGGGGAGTGGAGATTGATGTGGCAAACGAATACGCGGTGCGGGTGCTTTGCATTGCGATCAGCGTCCTGATTTCCTACATCATATACCTGCTGCTTTCTTCCAAGACCCGCGCCACGCTGGTAGCCGAAGAAATGACCAAATCCATTTATGTCTCACTTGAACAACTCAACAGCATCTATGAAGAGTCTCCGGTGCCATACATGACCATAAACAAAAAAGGTATTGTGGTAGACCCAAACAAAGCGACTCTGCGCTTTTTTGGAGTAACCCCAAAAGAAATAGAGGGAGTCAACCTGTTTTCTCTGACCGCCAAAGAAGATAAGGAGAAAGCGGAAAAACTTTTCCTCTATTATCAGTCAAACGTCCCGATAAACATGGAGGAAATAAGGATGACGACCAGAAATGGCAAGACCAGATGGGTGCTTCTTTCAATCTTCAAAATGGACGAGTCGGCAAAAAAAGACAAGCCCGGACTGGCGACTATTTTCGACATCACCGAGAGGAAGGAGCTGGATAAAGCGAAGACCGAATTTGTTTCTCTCGCTTCGCACCAACTCCGGACACCAGCGGCGACCATCAAATGGTATGTGGATTCGATAATGGCGGGAAACTTGGGCGACATAACGCAAAAACAAAGGGACTACCTAGAAAGAGTGCAGAAAGTTAATGAAAACATGATAGAGCTAGTTGAAACCCTTTTGAATATTTCCAGAATAGAGATCGGTTCAATAAATATAGAAAAAAAGGAGGTGAGCGTGCCACAAATAATAGACAGCGTGCTTTTGGAGCTTTCTACCGCCATAGAAACAAAGAAGCTCAATGTGCTTCGAGAATACAATGGCAGTCTCGAGCACATCGAGGCAGACCCAAAGCTCTTGAGGATAGTGGTCCAAAACATAATATCCAATGCGGTAAAATACACTAAACCCATGGGTATAATTAAAATAGGCCTCAAGGATTCTTTTGGCGAAAAGGCTGTGGTTGTTTCCGACACCGGCATAGGAATTCCGGAAGAAGACAGGGATAAGATCTTTACCAAACTCTTTAGAGCAAGCAACGCGCAGATAGAGAGCGAAAGCCAGGGTACAGGTCTTGGATTATATCTGGTAAAATCAGTAGTAGAGGCAATGGGTGGAAGCATCGACTTTGTTTCAGAGGTGGGCAAAGGAAGCACTTTCACTGTTAGAATTTAAAAATAACATTTCAATAACATGCAAGAAAACGCAAAGAAAAAAGTGATCATCATCGATGACGATGAAAATTTGAGGTTTGTTTTGTCAGACAAGTTGAAAATGTCCGGTTTTGAAGTGATCGAGGCCAAGGACGGGGAAGAGGGGCTTGAACAATGCCTAAAACATCACCCCGACATCGTTTTGTTGGATATCATGATGCCAATAATGAACGGCATTGATATGCTAAAAAGACTTAGGCAGGACAGTTGGGGTAAAACAGCAGAAGTGATAATGCTCACTGTGCTTGAAAATGCGGAGCCGATAGCGGACGCCATGGAGGGAGGGAGCTTTACTTACATGATCAAGACCAAAGTAAACGCAGACGAGATAGCCGGGAAGGTCAAGGAAATACTTGGAGAATAATTTGCATTTTAAATCAGACTGTATTAGGATTTAGCCGTCCCTAACGGGATTTTTAGTTAGTCGAATGGCACCCTTCAATTTATTCAGGGTTGCCATGAGTTTCATCGAATGGCAACCATAAACCAACTGATAAAAAACAAGAGGCGAGTCAACCGATCAAAATCAAAAGCGGTGGCTTTGACGCGCGGTTTCAATACTATAAAAAACAGGCCGGTTTACTATTCTTCTCCATTTAAAAGAGGGGTTTGCACCAAAGTAACCACAAAAACACCAAGAAAACCAAACTCGGCTATACGAAAAATCGCGAGGGTGCGCTTGACCAATGGCATGGAAGTGACCGCCTACATCCCCGGTGTCGGCCACAACTTACAGGAACACTCCGTAGTAATGCTTCGGGGTGGCAGAGTAAAAGATATCGGAGTCAGATACACCATCGTCAGAGGCAGACTTGACGCCGCTGGCGTAGACAAGAGGATGACCTCAAGGTCAAGCTACGGGGTTAAGAGACCTAAAAAATAACATATGAGAGGGAAGGTAAAAAACAGAAATAAAGCAAAGCCGGACGTAGTTTTCGATTCACAAAAGGTTGGAAAGTTTATAAACTACGTAATGGAACGTGGCAAAAAAAACGCCGCCAGAAAAATAGTTTACGGGGCTTTTGATTTGATAAAAGAAAAAGCAAAGGTGGAAGATCCGATGGAAATTTTTGATACCGCTCTTAAAAACACCGGCCCAACCATGGAAGTCCGATCACGAAGAGTTGGAGGCGCAAACTACCAAGTGCCAAGAGAAGTCAGGCCGGAAAGACGTTCCTATCTTTCAATGAAGTGGATCATAGACGCCGCAAAAGCCAAAAAAGGCAAGCCGATGGCCGAAAGACTTTCCGAAGAGATCATTTTGGCAAGCAAAAATGAAGGCGAAGCAATCAAGAAACGCGAGAACGTCCACAAGATGGCCGAGTCAAACAAAGCTTTCGCTCACTTTACGTGGTAGTAATAATTTAGTCGATATTTGATATTTTTTATTTATGCAACGAGATTACCCCCTAGAGAGGGTCAGAAATTTTGGAATCATAGCCCACATTGACGCAGGGAAGACCACAACCTCCGAGCGCATTTTGTATTACACCGGTAGCCAGCACAAAATAGGCGAGGTGCACGAAGGGGAGACCACCACCGACTGGATGGAGCAGGAGAGGGAGCGAGGCATCACCATCACCGCCGCCGCCATCACCTGTTTTTGGGCGCCAACATATCTTTCAGCTGAAGACAGAAAGAAAATTGAGAACAAGTGCCGTTTTAATATTATTGATACCCCGGGACACATTGACTTCACAGTGGAAGTAAAGAGGTCCATGCGCGTTCTTGATGGCGCTGTCTGTGTTTTTGATGGTGTGGCAGGTGTTGAACCGCAGTCGGAAACTAACTGGCGATACGCAGAAGAGGCAAATGTCCCAAGGCTTTGCTTTATAAACAAGCTTGACAGAACAGGCGCCAGCTTTGAAAAATCCTACAAATCAATCTTGGATAGACTTTCCAAAAAGGCAATTAGGATGCAGATACCAATAGAAGAAGAGGACAAGCACGAAGGTGTCATAGATCTCCTTGAGATGAAGGCTTACGGATTTGAAGGGAAGCTCGGCGACAATGTCATTGAAATTCCTTTCCCTGAAAATCTTCGCGCCGATGCCGAAAAATACAGAGGAGAGCTCATAGAAAAAATCGTCGAAAACAACGAAGAGATGATGAATAAATACCTTGCCGGGGAGGAAATCGCATCTGCAGATTTGAAGAAAATCCTACGAAAAGCTGTTGTCGCCAACGAAATTTTCCCGGTATTTTGCGGTTCGGCCTTGAAAAACAAGGGGGTTCAGCTTGTGTTGGACGCGGTTATTGACTACCTGCCTTCTCCTCTGGATATCCCAGCCATCAAAGGCACCGACCCAAAAACAGGCGAGGAGATTGAAAGGCACCCCAACGACTCCGAGCCGTTCTCCGCTCTTGCTTTCAAATTGCAGGCAGATCCGTTTGTCGGACAACTTACCTTCTTTCGTGTTTACTCCGGCACCATCGAATCCGGCTCTTACATCTACAATGCTACAACCGGAGAAAGAGAAAGGTTGGGCAGAATTGTTCGTCTTCAGGCAAACCAGCGCGAAGAAGTAAAGAAAGTTTTTGCTGGAGAAATCGCCGCGGCTGTCGGACTTAAAAACGCAAAAACTTCTCACACTTTTTCTGACGAAAACAATCCAATAGTTTTGGAAGAAATCGTGTTCCCGGAACCGGTTATTTCCCTGCGAATCGAGCCAAAGACCAAAGCCGATCAGGAAAAAATGGGTATGGCTCTTAGGCGTCTCTCGGATGAAGATCCGACCTTCCGTATCAAGTCAGATTCGGAGACGGGAGAGACCGTTATCATGGGAATGGGCGAACTTCACCTCGAAATCCTTGTTGATCGTATGAAAAGAGAATTCAGCGTTGAGGCCAATGTCGGCGCTCCTCAAGTGGCTTACAAAGAAACCATACAAGGCGAGGCCGAAGCCGAGACAAAATACATCAAGCAGACGGGAGGCAAGGGGCAATACGGCCACGTCAAACTCAAACTTAAACCTCTTGAGCCGGAAGTGGAAGGCGCAAAGAAACAGAAAAACGTCAACCGTGAAGAAGGTTTTGAATTTATCGACTCCATCAAGGGAGGCGTCATCCCTCAAGAATTTATCCCTGCTGTTGAAAAGGGCGTTAAAGAGGCGATGGACAGAGGGATTGTCGCTGGCTACAAAATGACAGACATTTCCTGCGAGCTTCTCTTTGGTTCTTACCACGATGTTGACTCTTCCGAAATCGCTTACAAAATAGCGGCAAGCCAGGCATTCCAAGAGGCAGCCAAAAAAGCTAGGCCCGTTATCCTGGAGCCCATCATGAAAGTTGAGGTGGTGGTGCCGGAGAAATTTATGGGCGACGTGACCGGCTACCTTTCATCAAAACGAGGCCTCATCGAGGGTATGGACGACCGAGCCGGCAACAAAGTAGTCCGCGCTAAAGTGCCTCTTTCCGAACTCTTCGGCTACATCACAACCCTCCGATCTACAACCGAAGGTCGTGGCTCTGCTAACATTGAATTCGACCATTACGCAGTCGTGCCTCCAAACGTCGCCACCTCTATCGTTGAAGCGAGGAAGTAAAATAAATTAGACTAGCTGGATTTTTTTGCCGAGAGCGGATGCGACTCTGTGGAGAGTTTCGTAAGAAAAACCTTCATCGCCCGTCTCAAGACGCGCGATAACCGACTGAGGCATATCTGCCTTCTTTGCCAACTCTGCTTGAGACATTCTTTTTTTAAGTCTAGTCTCTCGAAGTTTCTTTTTCATTCTTAATTGCGCAAGTTCTGTATTAACTGCTTCACGAAAAGTTTTAGATTTCAAATCCTTTTTAAAAACTTCTTCGAATGTGTAAAATTTGTGGCCTTTAATTTTTATCATGTTATTTTTTGGTGATTAACTTATAATATCTTTCTACTAGTTCGATTTCTTTTCTTGGTGTTTTATTTAGGAGATAACCCATGATTCAATAATAGCAAATTTGCTATAACTACGTCAATAGCAAAAATGAATTAATTCTGTATAATTTAAGCAGAGGGGGTTTCTGTGAAAATATCTGAACTGGGAGCGTATCTAGATCGTGCCGATGTGTCAGTTGGAACCAAAATTGACGAGCTAATCAAAGCGGGGTTGCCAAAGACATTCTTCATTGCTTTTGCAGAAAATTTGATAGAAACAGCTGGGCTGGAGGATGCTTACAGGAATAGAGAAAAGATAAAACTCCTTGCAAAATTGGTCGCGGCACGAAAACGACAACTAGAATAGCCTGCCCACTCGCTAGGTCAGGCTTTTCTCTTTTAGAGGTTGGTGCTATATTGTGCAAGATGAAAACCAAAAAATACGAGTTGGCGATAAATGGCGAAAAATTGGTCGCGGAGTTTAATGATTTGGCCGAAAATGCGCACGGGTCGGTAATGCTACGAATGGGCGACACCGTCGTCTTCGCGACAGCGGTAATGTCAAAAGGAGAAAAAGATCTCGAGTATTTTCCTCTCTCCGTCGAATACGAAGAGAGATTTTACGCTTCTGGGCAAATTTTGGGCTCAAGATTTATAAGGAGGGAAGGCAGACCTTCTGACGAGGCCATCCTCTCCGGCCGAATCGTCGACAGGACCATACGTCCGCTTTTTGATCATGATTTGCGAAATGAAGTGCAAGTCGTAATCACAATACTTTCCCTCGACAAATACGACCCAGACATTTTGGGCATCACGGCCGCATCTCTCGCTCTGGGAACTTCCAAAATACCTTGGGACGGCCCGGTAGGCGGAGTGCGGATCGGCAAAAAAAGAGACAGCGAAGAATTCCTGATCAACCCATCATACGAAGAACGCTCGAGCGAAGACTACGAGCTTGACCTCATAGCATGCGGAAAGGACGGCACCATAAACATGATCGAGGTTGGAGCAAACGAGGTGTCAGAAGAAATATTAATGAAAGCCCTTGAGAGAGCGCGGGAGGAACTCGATAAAATCCAAAAATGGCAGGCGGGGATTATCGCTGAAATTGGCAAACCAAAACAGGAATACAAAAAAACCGAAATACCAGAAACTCTGAAAGCGGTATTCGATGAAAAAATATTGCCGAAACTCCCGGAGACAATGGGTGAGGCCGGCAAAGATAAAATTTACGCCCTGGAAGAAGAGTGGTTCAATCTTTTGGAAACAGAAATGCCTGACTTTGACCACAAAGCGGCGACCAAGCTTTTCCATGGGGCAATCAACGACTTTATACATACCCAAGCCATTGAAAAGGAAAAGCGGTTTGATGGGAGAGGGTTTGACGAGCTTCGACCGCTTTTTGCGAAAGCTGGCGGAGTTTCTCCCGTGCTTCACGGTTCCGGAATATTTTACAGAGGAGGCACCCATATTTTTTCGGCGCTTACACTCGGATCACCGGGAGATTCTCAAGTCATCGACGGCATGGAGATACATACCGACAAACGATTTATGCATCATTACAATTTTCCGCCATTTTCTTCCGGAGAGGTGGGGAGGATCGGGGTCACCAACAGAAGAATGGTCGGCCACGGAGCTCTGGCGGAAAAAGCTCTTCTTCCGATTCTGCCCAAAAAAGAAGATTTTCCTTACACTATAAGAATAGTGTCGGAGGCCCTCGCTTCAAACGGCTCCACTTCGATGGGCTCTGTTTGCGGTTCAACTTTGGCTCTGATGGATGCCGGCGTGCCTATAAAGAAACCGGTTGCCGGTATCGCGTCGGGCCTGATGCTGAGCGGAGCGAAGTCCCGAGCGGAAGCGAGGGATAAAATTTTAAATTACAAAGTTTTAACTGACATACAGGGTCCAGAAGATGAGCATGGAGACATGGACTTCAAAGTGGCCGGCACAAGAGACGGTGTAACCGCAGTGCAAATGGACGTCAAAGTTGACGGCATTAGTCTAGAAATTTTGAAAGAAGCTTTTGAAAAAGCTAAGACCGCAAGACTAAAAATAATGGATGTAATAGAAAAAGAGATAGACAAACCTAGAGCAGAGCTTTCTCCTCGCGCGCCGAGAATATTTACAATGAAAATCAAGATTGATCAGATAGGTATGGTCATCGGCACCGGCGGAAAAGTGATCAACGAAATCAAAGAAAAGTCCGGAGTGGAGATAGACATCGAGGACGATGGCACCATTTTCGTAACCGGAGACAAAGTTGGCGCCGAAATGGCTTTGGCTTTGATAGAAGAAATTGTTAAAGAATTTAAGCCGGGAGAAAAATACCAAGGCGAAGTGGTGAGGGTCGCCGATTTTGGCGCCATAGTGAAGCTGGGCAACAAAACCGACGGATTGGTGCATGTTTCTGAAATTGCAAATTTCAGAATTGATAAAGTGGAAAACTATCTAAAAGTCGGCATGAAAGTGCCAGTAGTGATCAAAGACGTTGACGAAAAAGGTCGCCTGAAGCTCTCCATCAAAGACGCCGATCCAAATTTCATCCAGAAGAAATAGGTAGTATAATATAAAAATGAACTCTGAAAAAAAGGAGGGGGAAGTTCCTGATAATTTTGGTAAGGTTGTCGAAGAGCTTCACAACAAACAAAAACTCTCCGCTTTGCGCACTTATCAGGGCGACATGGCGCAGTTTATAAGAGAAAAGGATGAATCGGTCATCTCGGTCAAACTCAAAGAAAAAGAAAGGGAGGAGAAAAGAGAAGAAGAGGCGATAAAAAGGGGAGAGAAGCCGGCGCAAAAACATTCTAAAAGCAATTTCCAGGTAAACGTGACCATGATCGCTTTGAGTCTGGCTCTTTTGGCCGCAGGGGTTAGCGCCTCCTTTTACATAGTAGAGTTTATAAATAGACCGACCGTTCAAATAAAGTTCGAGACCGACCTTATCGCTTATAATTCTTTGACAACTATAGCAAACATTGATCAGTCTTCTCTCGAAGAAGAACTCGCAAAATTACCACCACCAAATGGCATCGACTTGATAAAGATATCTGATCGCAACGGCAAACTGCTCAGTAGCGCCAAAGATTTTTTTGAGTTTGTAGGCATACCTACCAATTTTTCTCTAGGAAGAACTTTGGCAGACAACTTCGTATTGGGAAGAGTCACCGAAGACACAGGGGTTGGCAATTTTATAATTTTTTTGGTGGATGATTTTGGGGTCGCCTTTTCTGCAATGCTTGACTGGGAAAAGAACATGCCTAAAGACTTTTCTTTTATTGTGGCAAACAATAACCCCCTCTCTCCTCTGACCAACACAGAATATGAGTGGAGAGATGTCCTCCTCAATAACAAGGACATTAGAGCCGCATTTGATAAACAAGGCAAGATTATTATTGCTTACACTTTTCTAGACAGAAAAACCATACTCGTCGCCAGCAACTTATCCACAATAAGAGATTTAACGGAGATATTTGCCTCACGCTCCATAAGCAGATAGGGCACCCGAACTGTTGCCAGATAAGGCCATTGTGTTAAAATGCTTGCAACATGAAAAAAAGAGAAGATATCGACATTGGCTATTTTAAAAACAGACTTGGGGACGAGCTTTCTCTGGTAGAGAAAGAGCTGGAAAATGTGGGCAGAAAAAACCCCGACAATACCAAAGATTGGGAGGCGGAACCGGCGGATTTAAGCATTGACAGCGCAGACGAAAATGAGACCGCTGACAAGATAGAAGAATACGAGAGCAATACAGCCATCTTGAAAGAGCTCGAGATCAGATACAACGACATCAAAGACGCTCTCGCCAAAATCGAAAAAGGGGAATACGGTTTTTGTGAAGTATGTGGAGCGCCTATCGAAAAAGACCGTCTCGAGGCCAACCAAGCCGCCCGCACCTGCAAGGCGCATATGGAATAGGATGAGTTACGCTAAAGTTCACAGCGCACAGGCCTCTCTCCTCAAACCTTATATTGTCGATGTAGAAGCAGACCTCTCTCGGGGTCTGAATTCTTTTTCCATAGTTGGTATGGGAGACAAAGCGGTGGATGAAGCTAAAGATCGGATCAGTGCCGCAGTCAAAAACAGTGGTTTTGAATCGCCAAAGTCCAAAAATCACAAAGTGGTGATCTCCCTCGCTCCGGCCGAAGTCAGGAAAGAGGGGTCGGGGCTTGATGTGGCTATCGCTCTTTCATATTTGCTCGCAAACGGAGATATTATTTTTGACTCTAAAGACAAGGTATTTTTGGGAGAACTTTCATTGGATGGCTCACTACGATCCGTAAAAGGAGCTTTGGCCTTTGCCAGAAAAGCCAAGGAAAAAGGGTTTAGAGAAATATATTTACCGATTGAAAATGCTCCGGAAGCTGCTTTGGTAGACGGTATTGCTGTTTTTGGCGCAAAAACTTTGCAGGAAATAATAAATCACGTTGCTCATGATGCGGATATAAATCAAAAATTAAAACAAGAAAAGAAGAAAGAAATAAAAAATTTGCATAATATTTCTCTTGATCTTGCAGATATAAAAGGGCAGGAGAGCGCTAAGAGAGCGCTCGAAATAGCAGCAGCTGGCGGACACAATATTGCTCTTTATGGACCTCCGGGAACAGGGAAGACAATGCTCGCTAAGGCACTGCCCAGCATTTTGCCTCCGCTTTCTTTTGATGAAATTTTGGAAGTGACCGAGATACATTCGATGAGCGGAGTCCTGAATGATCTTTTGATTTCTGAAAGACCTTTCCGTTCCCCACATCACACCGCTTCTTATGTCGCCATCATCGGAGGAGGCACGAACCCGAGACCAGGAGAAGTTACTTTGGCCAATAAAGGTATATTGTTTCTTGATGAATTCCCAGAATTCGAGAACAAAGCGATTGAGTCACTCCGAGAGCCACTGGAAGAAAGGGTTGTTTCAGTCTCCCGTGCCAAAGGTACTGTAAAGTTTCCTGCTCATTTCATACTCGTAGCCGCCATGAACCCATGTCCTTGCGGTAATTTTGGCATAAAGGGAAAGCCGTGTACTTGCTCTGCTTTACAGATTGAGAGGTATAAAAGAAAGATTTCGGGCCCTATTATAGATCGTATAGACATATGGACTGAGGTTTCAAAGGTAGATCATGATCGTCTCACGGAGAAAGCAGAAAAGAGTGAAAGCATTCCTTCAAGAGAAAGGGTGATGGAAGCCAGGAAAATACAAAATGAAAGATTTAAGGAAGCCAAGCGAAATATAAATACCAACTCCGAAATGAATGCTAGAGACATCGCTACTATTTTGAAAATTTCTGATGAAGTAAAAGATATTTTGAATCGTTCAGCCAAAACCCTCGACCTCTCCGCCCGGAGCTATCACAAAAT
>DATDVC010000007.1:0-10014 GCA_036517695.1 Minisyncoccota bacterium | reverse complement strand
AAAGGACCAGTCCCAGATGAACGATAAAAACCAGGTCCGCAAAAGTCTGATAAAAAAATTTCTGCAATTTGCTTAGGGGTTGCATTATTTTATTATACAAAAAATCAGCTCGACATACCCCTTTCTAGGCATGCCGAGCTTGGATTAATCTAGACAACTGACGCAATTTCTTCGATCGTCCGCATAACCGCATCGTAGGGCTTTTCGGCCTTCACGATCGGACGGCCGACCACGATGCGATCCGCGCCAGCTTTGATGGCCTTTGCAGGAGTCATGATCCGTTCGGGATTCTGATCATCGCCAGGAACGATCGCCCACGTCGGCCGGATGGCCGGAGTGTTGAGCGACAGAACGATGCCGAATTTCGCGCGAAGCACTTCCGCCTCTTTGGGAGACGAGATGAGTCCGTCGATCTTCGCATCTGCCGCGACTTGGGCAAACCGCATGACGGCTTCTTCGGTCGAGCAGGTGAACATCGCCTGAGTGTCGGCATCCTTGAGGCTCGTGAGAACCGTCACACCGAGCACTTCCGTATCCGGTAGTTCTGCGTTAAGAGCTCGCATAGCGGTAACACCAGCAACACACACAGTTGTGAGCAGTTCCGGTTTTGCTTCCTTGAGAAACATTCCGTCAGTGGCGAGAGTTTCGCCAATGTCGAAAAGTTTTAGATCCGCAAAAACCTTGAGGTCATGAGAGTGGATGAGATCAATCAAGTTGTACCCATGCGCACGAAGCGCAGAGTTAACTTTGATATAAACCCCCGTTCCCCTTAAACTCTTAATGAGCTCGAGGATTCGGTAAAAAACCCATTCACGTCCGTGGGGAGCGGACGGCTTAAAGTCAGCGGCAACGATCAGTCGTTCCGCCGGTGTCAGCGCTTTTTGCATGTATTTTCCTTTCGCATTTGTTTCTGGCTACTGCCCCATGGCAGCCATGAGGCGTGCCCAGTTTTTCTTTACTTCGAATTCAACGTTGCCGACTGCAACATCAGCAGCAACCGCCGGATCATCCTGCTGGTATTCCGGATACGCTTCACGAATTGAAGCGATGACCGGTAGACCCTTGTAGGTCGTGTCGTAAACTGGAGAGCGATTGAGCGCCCCGACGAGGAGCACGATGTTCGCACCAGTCACGGCGATCTCCGCTAGAGTGTTGTCAGTATTTTGGAAGTTGTTAAAAACATCTTCCGCGATAGCAATCCGCTCTCCGGGCTCAAAATCGAACTGTGAGAGATCCCAGATGTATTCCTGTTTCTTGCCCGCTTCCATTGGCTTCGGCTTCTTGTCCGGATAGACAAATCTCCTTTTAGATATCCGGGCAAGCTCTTGGCCAAACGTTCGACCCCCATTCGGAATACCGCAAATAGTATCGAAGTCCGACAAACCTTGACCCAGGATCTTGAGGTAAGCCGTTTCAGCAAAAACCTCAACAACTTCCAGATGAGGTTCAATCCGCCTGAAGTTGAAGTAAAGCTCTCCGACGAGATTCCGCCCTTGGTCGTCTTTCCCCACGTAGGCGACCAGAGGTCCTTTTCGTTCAGAGCCGACCTTCGGACACACATACACTGCATTGCAGCGTTTTCCAAGTTCCAGAAGATTCTCTCCTGGAAATGGAGTAACCAATTTATTCATAATTCATCCTTTCAAACAGCAATTCCTAGCAATACACTAACTCAAATCCAAATAATAGCAACCTCGAACAGTAAGAAGTTATATATTCAATTTTTCCAAAATCACTGACTCATCTAAATCTTGACGATTAAACTTGGCGCCTTGTGCTTTCATTTTTGTTATAAGAAATTTAGGATCGTGCCACTCGAGAACGCTTTCACATTCAACATCGCCTTTGCTTCTCTTATTTAAATCTTGGTTTTTTAATTTGCAAAGAAAATAAAGAGTCGTTTTTTCTATTTCAACTTCACTTCCTTTGTGCTTAAAATGACTCTGGATAGAACCAAGATAATCCACTATTTCCGCTTCGGCTCCAAACTCTTCGAGAAGCCCCCTGTGCACCGCTCGCTCAAGAGTTTCGCCCATTTCCACCGTCTCTCGCATTAAAATATAGAAGTCATCTAATCCTTGATCTTTCCAATACCCAGCAAACTCTGATCCGTTTTTTGAATCAAAATGATGGACGCAAATCTTTCCTGATTCTTGTGGTGAGCCAGTAGAACCATCATTAACCAAAACCGCCCCAACCGACACATGTCTCGGGTGATCCTTGCCACCTTGAAAATAGTTATTCATTTGGGGTGACTATCCGGATTCGAACCGGAGATAAAGGCTCCACAAACCTCTGTGTTACCACTACACCATAGTCACCAATGACCAAAATAATTACATAAAAATCGGTATTTTTCCAGCTTTGGTTTTTGTCTTCCCTCTCCTTAATCAAGGAGAGGGCGCCTGTAATCAGGCGGGTGAGGTTTGGCCTACCTATAATCCGGCGCTTCTTCGACAATTCCAGAAAGATGATTTGAATATCGCGCCAAGGCGTAAAGGATGCTTGAAAGACGGTTTAAGAACGCCCTGGTATGAGCTCCTATTTGGCGAGGTTTATTTTCCTCATTTGATTGTGATGGAAAATCTTTTTCAAAAAGAGTCCGGTTCATTTCTTCTTCTGCAACTTGAGTCACTCGGCGCTCGGCTCTTCTTGCGATGCTACGGGCTATGTCAAAAAGCGCCCCCAGCCCCACTCCACCCATCTGATCTTTCCTCAATCCTTCCGGTCCTCCAGAAATAAAGAAAGATTTTATTGGCGGCATTTTGCGCTCCATATCATTTATAATTTCTTCAATCTCTTTTACTTTTTGTTCCGAGACGGTTTTTTCCGCGCCAGCAAGCTCGGCTTGAACGACAAATAATGTCTTTTGAAGCGAGTGGACGATCTCTGAAAGCGCTTTCCCCTCAAACTGGAAACCAAGGTAAGACGCCTGGACTTTGCAAAGACCAAGAAAAGAATTTATTTCGTCCAGACTCCCCAAAGCTTCGGCTATTGCCGAACTCTTAGAAATCCTTTGATTGCACCCAAAAGTTTTGGTTGTTCCATCATCTCCTTTTCCAGTAAATAATGCCATAATTTTGTGCGCAGAGGGAGACTTGAACTCCCACGCCTTGCGGCACACGCACCTCAAGCGTGCTTGTCTACCAATTCCAACACCTGCGCATTAGGCGCATTATAGTTTAGACTTACTCTTTTTTCAATTCTGCCACATCTGCCATTTCTGTATTATCCGATTCAACAACATCTTTCACGGGCAATTCAATTTCCGGCACCTCTCTCACATTTCTCATTGCCCTCTTTATTTCCTTGGCAGCTTTTTCTCTTATGTGGTAGAGCTTTGCCCTGCGCACTTTCGAGCGTTTAACAATTTCTATTTTTTCTATGGACGGAGAGTACAGCGGGAAAATTCTTTCAACTCCGACACCGGAAGCAACCTTCCTCAAGGTGAAAGTTGCCCCTGCTTCTTTGCCATGCTTCACCGCAAGGCATAGACCTTCAAACGCTTGGAGTCTTGTTTTTGGCTTGCCTGTTTTTTTGTCCTTTTCAATAATTTTCTGGGTAACTTTAATGGTATCGCCAGATCTGATATCAAGCTTTTTCCTCTCTTCTGTGTTTACTGGTGAAATTTTTATTGTCATGTTTTTTGTTTTATTCCGGTTCCCCTCCCCTTTGGGAAGGGGCTAGGGGGTGGGGCTTTATCTCTGCTTGCCAACTTTTCTCCTGCTTACAATATACTTATTGGAATATTTTTTGCTTCGACGAGATTTTTGGCCTTTACCAGTAGGTTTACCCCAAAGTGAGATGGCCCTCCTCCTGCCTCTTCCTTGCCTGCCCTCGCCTCCACCATGCGGGTGATCAACCGGATTCATAGCGGTGCCTCTGACAGTCGGGCGAATACCTTTCCACCTTGATTTGCCGGCCTTGCCATAATTTTCAAGTCTCTTCTCTTCATTTGAGACCTCACCAATCGAGGCAAAACAATCTTCCTTTACTTTTCTCACCTCCGAAGAAGGCATTTTTAGGTCAACATAGCCGGCATCTTTGGCGATAATCTGCACAAAATTGCCCGCAGAACGAGCTATTTTTGCGCCATTGAAAGGTTTTAACTCGACATTATATACAAACGTGCCCACAGGTATAAGTTTCAAAGGCAATCTGTTGCCAATCTTTGCTTCGGCGTTTTCGCCTGTCATAAGATCTTCTCCTATTTTGACGTTTTTTGGCAACAGAACATATTTTTTCTCGCCGTCTTTGTAAACAGCAAGTCCTATCAAACCGCTTCTGTTTGGATCGTATTCCACCGATTTTATTTTGTAGGGAATACCTATTTTTTTATAATCAAAATCAACTTCTCTAAAAAGTCTTTTGTGCCCACCACCCTTGTGTCTTACCGTGATCCTGCCGACATTGTTCCTACCAACAGCCCTTTTTCTGCCAAAAGTTAAAGACTTGAGTGGCTTATTTTGAGTAAGCAGACTCTTATAATTGACGACACTTATGTGTCTTCTTGATTTTGTTGTTGGTTTGAAAGTTTTGATTGCCATGATTTTTTATTCGTTACTTCGTATTACTCAATCTTATCTCCCTTTTTCAAATATACGTAAGCTTTTTTTACACCCGCTTTAACTCCTTTTTTGCCTCTGACAAAAACCGTTTTACTTGGGTTTTTTACGATATTTATTTTCAAAGGCGAAACCTTATAAAAAGCTTTGACGGCATTTGCCACTTCCGTCTTGGTAGCAGATGGAGTAATTTCAAAAGCGTGCACATTTAGATCTGCAGATACAATATTTGCCTTCTCGGTTATTCTTGGTCTAATCAGCACGTGGGCGTATTTTGCTTTAAGGTCTGTAGTCATGGGTGATATAAAAATTGAAAAATTATTTTATGCGGGAAGAAAGCGTTTGAATAGACTTTTCTGGATTAGCGATAACAATATACCTATATTTCAAAACATCTGCAGTGTTCAAATCTTTGACTTCTCCTACTTCCAAATTGCCAAAGTTGCCAAAGCTCTTTTTAACATTTTCATCCTTATCCGCAAGAGCGATAAAGGCCGCATTTTTCTTTCTGTTTATTGACTCGAACGGTTTAACTTTGGCCAAAGAATTTACGATACCCTTCGCCTCTTTGGTCTTTGGGGTCTTAAAGAGAAGATTATCCAAGAAAACCATTTCACCGTCTTTAAATTTTCTGGATAAAACGGCAAAAAGAGCTTTGTTCTTCATCTTTTTGTTTATTTTTCTGGAATAGTCTCGTTCATTCCTCGGACCGTGAGCCACTCCCCCGCCAACCCAAATAGGGCTTCTTCTCGATCCGTGTCTAGCTCTACCAGTGCCCTTTTGTTTCCAAGGTTTTTTGCCGGTTCCACTTACTTCTCCTCTGTTTTTCGTATGAGCAGTTGGGGTTCTTTGGTTACCAGCCATCGCAACATACACCTGATGAACCAAGCGCTCTGTTTTAGAATCCCACGGCAAACCAAATATACTTTCGGGAAGTTTTACCGATCCTGATTCTTTTCCTTGCTGGTTGTAAACTTTTGTCTCCATGGTTGTTTATTGAAATATTGAAGATTTAAAGATTGAATGATTTTTGTTTTTATAATTTTTCAATTTTCAATCTTTTAATTTGTCTTTATTTCTACCAACGTTCCCCTCCTCCCCGGCACTGCGCCCGCTACCATTAAAATATTCGAAGCTGGGTCAATTTGTAAAATTTTGACATTTTTCAAAGTTACTCTGTCGCCTCCCATTCGTCCTGCCATCCTCATGCCTTTGGCCACTCGGCCTCCAGCGCGCCCGCCACTTCCGCCGATTGATCCGGGCTCTCTTTCCGAATGTTTCTGTCCATGGCTTCTAGGACCTCCATGAAAACCATGCCTCTTGACCACACCCTGGAAACCCTTTCCCTTGGAAACAGAGGAAATCACAATCTTTTCTCCAACCTCAAAAATATCTAATCCGATTTTTGCCCCTTTTTCAAAAGAAGCGGTATCATCAACTTTAAATTCCCTTAAAATAGCCAGATTTTGCAATCCCTTTAGGTGGCCTTTTACTGGTTTTGATATTTTTTTTTCATTTCGCAAACCTGTGCCGACTTGCAAGGCCGAATAACCGTCCTTTTCTTTAGTTTTTATTTGGGAAATGACAACAGGCTCCGCGTTTAGTATGGTTGCGGGTTTTACTTTGCCCTCCTCATCGAAGATTTGGGTCATATTCACCTTTTTTGCCAAAATAAATTTCATCGGACTAAAATTGCCCCCGCTTCAGCCATAGCGAAGCAAAGAAAAACACCTTTCGGGCTCACATAAAGCTAACAGATATCGCTAAAAAACGCAAGAGTTCCCACATCCCATTCTGCTAAAAATAAAGCAGACCTAGCCGTAAAGCTCCGAGTGAGTACCAATTTTTATTAACTCTACACCATCACCTGTCTCTTCATAATGAACTCTCACATCTCCAGTAACATCAAAACTGCGCGTGCCCAAAAACTTACCGCTTAAAGCATGGTTATTGAGTAAATAGTTATAAGGATCTTTTCGAAATATTTCTAGCTGCTCCTTAAATTTAATTTGAATTTTCTTTGGCTGTTTTTTGATACCCTTCTTAAAATTTCTGTGGAACAAGATCAGCATTTGATTATATCTCTAGAGCTTTATACAGATCATCTAGATTATTAAAAGGTCCGACAAGATTTTTGCCTTTTTTTATGTCATCTTTGATTTTCAAAATTTCTCGCTCTGTCTTGGTATTGAATTTCGGCTGTAAGGAAAAAACTATTCTTTGTTCATTCACAAATTTTCTCAAACTGGCACTTACCACAGAACTCAAGTTCAGTCCCAATTCCGAGGCTAGTTTACTAGCTTTTTCTTTAAGCTCCTTATCCAATTTTACGCTGGTTACAGTCTTCATACTACATAGTATATACTTCGTATTTACAAAGTCAACTTACATAATTTGAACAAGCAACAAAAAAACCGATTGTAATCGGTTTTTTTGTTTAATAGTTTGGATTAGGTTGGTATTACATTATCTTGACGTCGACATTCACACCGGACGGAAGAGAAAGGTTTGTCAGAGCGTCCATTATTTTCGGAGACGGATTTATGATATCTATAACTCTCCTATGGACTCTCATTTCAAACTGCTCGCGGGCATTTTTGTAGACAAACGGCGCGCGGTTTACGGTATATTTCTTTATTTCGGTAGGCAGAGGTATGGGGCCTACAATCTTTGCGTCATAACGGAGAGCTGTATCCATGATCTGCTTTACCGACAAATCGAGAATTTTATACTCGTAAGCCATGACTCTGATGCGCAATTTCGAAATAGCGTCTTCTTTCTTTGAAGTTTTCTTACTTTCTGATTTTTCTTTTTTTAATGTACCTTCTGCCATTGTATTTACGAAGTAACGAATTTGATAACGAATGATTACGAATTGGGACTTTTTATTCGTTGCGATTCGTAGTTCATTCGTTGTTTCGTATTTAAGCTACTATTTTTGTAACAACTCCTGCGCCAACGGTCTTGCCACCCTCTCGAATAGCAAACTTCTGCTTCTCTTCAAGAGCGATCGGGGCTACCAACTTAACTTTAAATTGAGCCGTATCTCCGGGCATAACCATCTCAACACCTTCTTTCAAAGTCACTTCTCCAGTAACATCGGTTGTTCGGATATAAAATTGGGGTTTGTATCCGGTGAAAAATGGTGTGTGTCGGCCTCCCTCTTCTTTTTTCAAGATATAGACTTCGGATTCAAAGTCGGTATGCGGAGTTACGCTTCCCGGCTTAGAAAGCACCTGGCCTCGATGAATGTCTTCTTTCTTAAGACCTCTCAAGAGGATGCCGGCGTTGTCTCCCGCGATTCCGGAGTCAAGTTGCTTGTTGAACATCTCAATACCTGTAACAGTGGTCTTTTGAGCGTCTTTGAGGCCTATGATTTCGGCTTCTTCGCCAACCTTCACTTGGCCTCTTTCAATTTTTCCGGTAACAACGGTGCCTCGGCCTTCAATGGAGAAAATGTCTTCGATCGGCATGAGGAACGGCTTGTCGGTGTCCCTAACCGGATCAGGAATATAAGAATCAACGGTGTCTATAAGCTCAAGCACTTTGAGAGCCCATTCATCTGAAGTATCCTTGGCTTCAAGAGCTTTGAGGCCGGAACCACGAATGATTGGGGTATTTGCGCCATCATAGCCGTTTTTGGTAAGCAATTCTCTAACTTCTTCTTCTACAAGATCAATAAGATCCTTATCAGGAACCATGTCGCACTTGTTTAGAAATACAACGATTTTCGGCACACCAACCTGCCTTGCCAAAAGCACATGCTCTCTTGATTGAGGCATGAGACCGTCAGTTGCGGCGACCACCAAGATTGCGCCGTCCATTTGAGCGGCACCGGTAATCATGTTTTTGATATAGTCGGCGTGTCCCGGAGCGTCAATGTGGGCATAGTGCCTTTTTGGAGTCCAGTATTCGCTGTGGTGCAAAGCAATAGTAATGCCTCTGGCTTTTTCTTCAGGAGCATTGTCAATTTTGTCAATTTCCTCAACTCTGGCGCCATAACCCTTGTCTTTATTCATGTCAAGAGCATGGAGAATCGCGGCGGTCAAGGTTGTCTTGCCGTGGTCAACGTGACCTATGGTACCCACATTTACGTGAGGTTTGGAACGATCGAAAGCGTCTGCCATAACTTTTTAATTAAAATAATGCTAATTAATTTTTTAAAACTGCGACATTTAAAACGCGCATTTACGAGTAAGATAGATAATATCAGAGCAGACAAAAATGCGCAAGGGTTTTTCTCCCCTCTCCTTAGACAAGGAGAGGGTGCCTGTAATCAGGTGGGTGAGGTCTGAAATTAAGAAAATATTCCGCTTGTGGCACGTTTGAGACGAGCCATTTCTTCAGAAACCACCTTATTGAAATTTGGCACTCTATCTTTAAGAAAAGAGATAACTTTTTGATAGTCGCTACCCGCGTTGTTTATGGCTTCGTCAAAATCGTTCATTGTGGGCTCATCCATTTCATCAACAGCCCTTTCAACCACAGACTCAAAAAGCAGATTGCCAATTTTTTCTATCATACGCTCTTGCTCCTCGCTGTCCATATTGGAAAGCCCGAAATCGCTCGCTATTCTTTTCTTTAAATTTTCATCCATTGATATTCAATCTTATTTTAACTTTTTCTTCTGCGAAGAGCATCCTTTGCTGTTCATAACACTCTAAGCCGCCTTTTTAAACAAAGTCGCTTCCATCACCTGTCCCTCAGGCACTTCGTTTGCCGGAGGCCTTGGGTGTTCGGCAACAAACTTACCAAGTCTTTTGACATAATCTACAACGCTTTCTTCTTTGTAGGGTATGACATCTACCCCGCCCCCTCCAGATATTTTAGTTGCCTCCACCCCCTCCTTTCTCAAAAAATCTACGTAGGCAATCAATTTTCTGTGGGGTTCTGATACCGAGAGATTTTCAACCATTTTCTTTGGTAAATCTGAATTTTCCGGATTTTTGTAGTAATCCAAAACCTTTGATGCATTTTGAGGAGAGATTTCTTTCCATTCCGCCGTATCGATCCCCTCTTGTTTGCCGATCCCCAAAACACCTTTCTTCCCGTAAATAGCATTTATGTCGTTCCTAAAATGTTCTTCCACTTTTTCTGCAGACAAAATTTCAGCTATGGCTCTTTTGCTGTCGCCCTGAAGAGACCTCACATGATCAACACCATCTTTTCTTCCGCCTTCTATGACACCAAAATTGCCCGGGTTTCTGGATAAAGCTGATGCCGCGACAATCCCCCCACCTGCAAGCATGGTTTTGCCTTCAATCTCTTGCGGGCCTATTTTTGGTTTCTCCAAAATACTGTCAACCGCTTCTTGCATTTTGTTATTGGAAGGAGGTTCCAGATCAGTAACATGTTTATAATTTCCTCCAGCTGGCCTTATGATTAAGGGTTCCGATTTCGGCTTTGTATTCAAAATCTCTTCCACAGTCTTTCCATCAAGTTTTTGGCC
>DATDVC010000006.1:0-21212 GCA_036517695.1 Minisyncoccota bacterium | reverse complement strand
TCGAGAGCGGAGATGGAGGTAGTAGATGTGCCATCAACTGTGGTGGTGGAGAGGTAGAAGTTGCCTCCGGCGTTACGTTGGACCCATTGAGCAATGCCAGCTCCAGCAGAAAGAGAGAGTTGGGGGGCGGTGGAGGAGGAGGTGGTTAGAGCATAATATGGAGTTGTTGTGGAAACACCAACGTTACCAAAAAATGTAGTGTTAGCATTGTTAAGGAGGCCCATTACCGGATAACTATCGCCACCTCGATCAAAATAAAAAGTCAGACTCTCGGCACCCCCACCAAAAGTACCCGTCCTCCTGAACGACATCGCCCAAGTATCCACTTGAGAGGCCGAGGCGTCACTAGCGTTTATTCTAAAGTCACCAATCCCAGCAGAACCTTGGGAATATTTTCCGCGCAAGATGACCGCCGGGCGAGTATTGTTTCCCGCTAAATTATTATTTGGAGTTACCACTAAACCGGACAAATCATTATCGGTAAGATAGGCCGATGTTGCTCCGATCCCTACATTACCACCACCATCTACTATAAAGTGCGTAGCCGAGGATGAGCCCACCACAAATTCCGGAACGCCAGATCCCAATGCATTTGGGTTGATTGAAAGTTGAGCCCAAGGAGTGCTAGAAGACAGACCAAGTTTTTGAGTGAAGTTGTTGGCGCCAGACCAAGTGTTGGAGTCAGCGAGGAGTGTCGTTGAGGCTCCGCTTCCACTTCCACTTCCCCCTCCAATACACGTCCCGTTGATAGCAAAACAGCCAGCTGAAATATTGAAACCGCCATTAGAAGTGGTGGTGCCGGTGCCATTTATTGCCAAGTTGTGCTCAAAAGTAGAAGTGGCATTTGTTGAAGTAGCTAAAATATTTCCAACGGTAAGTTGCGGAGTGCCAGTAGCCACCAAGTTGGAACCATCCCAAGTAAGAAGGCCGTTCACAGAAAATCCAGCTGTATTTAACCCAATCGTTCCCGTGGTGGTGATATCTCCACCGGTTAGACCGTTGTTTGTAGAAATAGAGGTTACTGTTCCCGAGCCACTTATACCTAAAGAAGAGGTGGCTGTATTCACCCATTCTGAACCGTTATACATAAGCAAATTTCCATAAGCAAGAGAAGTTAGTGTAATATCGGACAACTCGCTTAAATTTGATACACCACCAGAACTACTACTACTCGAACTTGTTGTTCTGCTTATTGAATCAACAATCGCATCATTCTGCCTCGTCACATAGTATCTGTTTACATTTGGAGCTATCGGGTTGGTAAGAAAATAATTTTTTAATTCTTCAAATCTTTGATCTATTCTTAAATCCAAGTATTCCCTGTCTGAAGCCGGCACGACCACGGTTCGTGATTGAACTATGGTGGTAGGATTTTTATTGACCGGCAAATTCTCTTTTTCGCCAACATCACCAACTACTTCAGGGGATTCGTTTACGATTACCAAAACATTGTCTTCTTCTATCCATGGTCTTATTATTTTTTTTGCTCCTTCCTTCAACCATCCCCAAGCTGACTGTGCTAGCCCAGCAGAGGAAGCAGCTGCCAGTTGGCTGTTGTGGTGAGTCTCTTCTAGATTTTTTTGATTAAATCTAATAGATGCAAAGCTATTTTTTACATCCCTAAGTAACGGGCCATAAACAAATTGCGCTTCTTCTTTTGGATTTCCAACAAAATAATTTTTGGCAGATTTTACAAAATTTACACCATCAAAAGCAAGGAAGGCGCCACTTAAAGTGGCCATCAATACAAACACAGAGACCGCAACAAATTTTTCAAAATCAGACCTTTCTCTTGGTCTAGACAAAGAATCTTCTATTCTTTTTAATGCCAAAAATTTTACCGAATCAAGATCAATTTTTTTGATAATGTTTGGCAATAATTCTCTTTCGTCATTTAAGTAATGGGCATTATCTGTCTGGTTAACCCTAGATTCAACCGGAAAAGATTCTTTTTTTGCTTTTCTTGCGTCCTTTTTAAGAGGCATGTTAAAAGATGTGCGAAATCCATAGAAGCCGGATCTTACCCCCTTTTTGTATTCAGATAAGTCAGATTCTAAGACATACCAATTCCTGCCAACAAGATGGGATTTTATTTTTTTCTGCCTGCAAAGCTGGCCGACATAGTCGCTTGCATAGCCAAATTTTTTAGCGGCAATTTTTGCCGAAATATACTTTTCTCCGGCAAAATTTAGAGTCTCTTCCATTGCATATATTTTAATATCTCGGAGAGCCGAGATAAACCTAAAATTGGGGATAATTTAGGAAAAATTGAAAAAATTATTTATCAGATATCTGGTGTAAAAATAAAAAAATTTAACCACACAAACTAAAGATAAATGTAAAATCTAAAATATCAAAATGCGAGCTTTTTGCGCACAAACATTGATAAGCCAATTATGGTGCACCGATGGGTCATTTCATAGAAAAACCTATGTTTTTAGGTTTTGGGTTAACAAAAAATTTACTTAGGAAAAAGACTCAGATGGAAAATCAATTTTATGTAATTAGTTTTACACAGTATTAAGCTTTACTTAAGTTTTATATTTATCTTATAATGTTTATGCATGTTTTATATAGTTATGAAACAAAGCTCAAACATGATATTAAATTTTTAATCACACCAAAATGGATAAAGTAAATGAATACATAACAATAAAAGGGGCCGCTAAAATTTTAGGGGTATCGAAGATTACATTAAGAAACTGGGATAAAGCAGGAAAACTCCAAGCACACAGACACCCGCTAAACAATTATCGTATATACAAAACAGGAGACATTGAAAAAATCATAGAAATGATAGAGACTGTCCCCCACCTAATAAAAGAAAAGAAAAATGTAATAAAAAAATTGTTGGTCCAACACTTGGAGGAAAATGATCAACTAAAATGATCAACTAAAAAGTTAGAAAATGATTATGAGTGTATGTATATAAGGATAAAAAATCAGAACAAAGGAAGATGTTCTTCACCTCTTCTGCAAAAAATATGAGTTAGTTTTATAATTTATACTCTGTCAACTTTTAAAAAACACTGACCAGAAACAAAGACACTGATTACGAAAACATATTTCAAATAAAAATTAAGGACAACAAGAAGAGTTTTAAAGACTAGTTATTACCCCGACCCCCAACTAGCCAGAATTCACAAAGCTTACCATGAATACCCTAAGTTTTGCGTAAAGCTCTAACATAAATAAACAGCAAAGTATGCCGAAAACATTTTAGTCTAGTGTAGTTTTTATGATTACCTATAACCAGAAAGCGGTAAGTTTGTTATTGTGGGACATTCGAATATCAACAGCTCCAAAAAAATGAGTCCGGAATTTTAACCACACAGGAAAATTTAAGATTCCATAAAAACACCGCGTACTTTTTACCAAAAAAATAACTAAGCCTGCTCGACCAGCAGAACAAAAACGCGAGTCCCCCACCAAAAATCATCTGCAAATATTATGATTGTGCAATAAAATTATTATTAAATCTATACTAAAAGCATAGCGTTGAATATTAGTTCTGTGGTTTTTGGTAGTTTTCCACATCAAAGTATACCGATGGCATGGCCATATTAGCATGATAGCTTATAATTAAGTTTGTATGAGACCTGAGAAATTTTACGCAAATAGTACTTACCATGTCTGTAGCACTGGCATCGAGAGTGTTGATCTTTTCGCTGACGAGATTGACTGCACCAGATTTATTTTTTTGGCCACACATCTCCAGTCCCCCATCCGAATGCATAATGTCTTTTGGTACGTCGACTCCTACAAAAAAAGAGGTGCTTTTTTGGCCGGAGAAAACAAGCAAAAAGAGATCCTAAAAAATCGAAATGTTGAGTTACTTGCTTTTGCATTGACACAAAATTCGTTTGATTTGGTTATCAAAAATCTTGAAGAAATGGCGCTATCGGTATACATGCAACGCCTACTTACTGGCTACAGCAAATACTACAATGCAAAATATAAAAGATCAGGCCACGTATTTAGTGGCGTATTTAGATCCAAACAAATCAAAAGTGAGACTGATTTATTGAGTACATCTGCCGTAATACACAAGAAACCTTTCAGTAAGCAGAGTCCTGCGGGTAAATTGGGGGGGCACCGGTGGTCAAGCCACACGGACTATACTGATCATAACCGGTGGGGAGATTTGCTAAACACAAAAGAGATTTTAGGGATTTTCAAAAACCCTGGTGATTATAAAAAATTTGTAATGGGACACGACACAGAAAGTTAGAATTAATTGGATTAAAAAAGATCACCTTATGCTTTTAGTAAGTCCTCAAATATAGACCTGATTAGATTTGGATTAGCAGACCCCTTGGTCGCTTTCATCCCCTGTCCGACAAGAAACTGTATGGCCGAAGTTTTGCCTTCTTTGTAAGAGAGGGCTACGTCCTTGTTTTGATCTAAAATTGACTTAGCAACCAAAAGCAATTCATCTGTATCGCTTTTTTGAAACAAGCCCTCTTTCTTGGCAATCTCACTAGGATCATCGCTTATTTCTGTCATTTTTTGCAAAATAATCTTTGCTCCACGAGAAGACACCGAACCCTCTAGGATCATTTTGATCAGTCCACTTAGACGACTACCTCCAATAAGTAGCCCCCTTTCTCCGAAGCTTGCCAAGTCGCTAACTACATAATTCGACAAGACCTGCAAACCTTCTTTTTTTGGTATCTCTTTGGCGGCCAACTCAAAAACATTGCCAAACTCTGGATTCGATACATAAAAATCAATATCTGAAGTTTTAATTCCGTAGTCTTTTTTGAATCTAGCTCTCTTTTCGGTCGGAGTTTCTTTGGTGGCTGACACTAGAGTATCTTTTGCAAAGTCTTCAATCTCGCTTATCTTTAGCTTGGGTAAATCAGGATCGGGGAAATATCGGTAATCATGAGAGCTTTCTTTTAGTCTTTGGGAAAATGTTTTTTGGTTATGTTCGTCAAAACCCCTCGTCTCTTGACTCACAGTTCCCCCAGATTTCAAAATTTCCACTTGCCTTTTTATTTCATATTCAATAGCTTTACCAGCAGATTTGAAGGAATTTAGATTCTTAACTTCAACTTTCGTGCCCAAAACATCTGTATTGCTTACAGAAATATTTGCCTCCAAACGCATCTCGCCCTTTTCCATATTAGCATCTGAAATTTCTAAATATTGGAGCAATTTTTGAAGCTCTTCGCCAAATTCAACAACTTTAGATGCCGAGTGTATTACCGGTTCGGTTACCAATTCCATTAACGGAACTCCGGCCCTATTGAAATCTACTAAGCTATAGTCGCCTTTTGAGTGGGAAGATCTTGCGGTATCCTCTTCAAGGTGTATCCGTGTCAATTTGATACCGGCAAGTTCGCCGCCCACAACAAACGGATATTTATACTGGCTGATTTGGTATCCCTTGGGAATATCCGGGTAAAAATAATTCTTTCTATCAAATTCGGACTCGTCTGAAATGTGGCCACCGAGAGCAAGGCCTATTTTCAAAATATGCTTTACCGCTTCCCTGTTTATAACAGGCAACGTTCCCGGGTGGCCCATGCACACGGGGCATATGTTTTTATTTGGACTTTTTTCATCGGGGTCATTCTTGCAGTCACAGAACATTTTGGTTTCTGTTTTTAATTCCGCATGAACTTCAAGCCCTATGGTGGGTTTATATTCCATGGTAGATTTTCAAAATATAGAACAATTTTAAGAATTATGCAAAGGTTCGCTCCTCACTTCAATTTTTCTGGGTTGAGAGAAGGAAGTAAGTTTTTTCGAATACTCCAAAATTGTGCGTACAAATTCCGAGTGACTCCACGTAAGCGGAGTAGCCGATATTTCTGCCCCAGTATGGGGATCCAGCTGCTCTGCAAGCATACCGGAATTTGAAAATTTAGCCACCCATTCTATATCGGAAATCGCCCCTTGCAACTCCGATTTGGATGATGATGTGGCTATCTTGTATTGAGTTAGCCACAAAGTAGAGACGAACCAAGGATTTCCCGTTGAACCACCCGAAATTCTCGAGTACTGATCATTCTCATATCTGGCCAGCCCGCCAATTTCTATGCCCTTGGCGAGCCTGTCCTTTACTAATAAGTAGGCCTCCTTCATTCTGGGGTCATCGGCCGAGAGAACACCGAACCTAAAAGGTCCGTAGAAACTGCTTATGTCGATTGTCTTGTCTTTATCTAGATTTTCTCCGGTAATCCTAAAAAAATATTTTAAATTGTCATCCCAGAGATATTTGATTATTGATTTGCGTAAATTTTCCGCTTCAGAGTAAAACTTCGCCATATCTTCTTCTTTGCCCAAAGTCTTTGCAAAATGGCCAGCGGAAACAAGACCTCCGTAAACTACAGAGGAAGTAAACGGGGTTACTGCGTATCTTTCTTCCCACAAATCATAGCTTGGCAGAGGTAGTCCTGTGTGCACGTTTTTATACCGGATCATAAAATCAGCGGCCTTTTTTATAAAACTATTGTAAATACTTTCTATAAATTCCAAATCTCTCGCTCTTATATAATGCTCCCAAAGACCAACAATGAGTATCGCAGTCTCATCTTCTTGGATAGCCAACTGCCTCTTACCGTCCTTGACCCACGGATGCCACGAGCTACCCAGAGAATGATCGGGCTGGTATTTATGTAGTACATATCCTTCTTCAGTTAAAACATCAGAGGCAAAAGAATAAAATCTTTTTGTAACATCGCTAAACCCCGCCAAATCAAAAGTCCATGCCGTAAAACAAGCATCCCGTGGCCACACATAGCCATAAGTATCTCCGCCATATTGAACATTCCCAGAATCTAGCGAAGCTAATATACCACCCCTATTGTCCGCATGGACTCTCATGACTAACAAAGAATCATGGAATAAATTTTTGGCTTTTTCCGAAAGTCCGGGGAAAGAAGTGTCTGCCTGACCAAGCCAAGCGCTCCAAAAATCCTTGGTTGACTCTATGAGATGATTGCCACCTTTTACAAAAAAATATTCTAATAACTCACACGTCTCTTTGTAGGTTTCTCCAACCGCCACAAAGTAATCTATTTCTATTGAACCGTCAGCCGGAATATTTCTGCTCCAACTTATAACCGAATCGACTATCCCGTGTTCTATTGGATTTTTTGACAACCTACCATCTTCAGCATCTACCCAAGTGCCCTCCTTGCCTTCGATCCCGCAAAAGCCTATTCCGTAATCATCAAACGGCTTACTGTCACAGGCGCCACCAACCAAAAAAACTCTTCTGCCTTTGTAGTGTATTATGGACTCAACCACACTTGAAAAATATGCCGTATCCGCATGATTGGTGTCGCCTATTTTAAACTGCTGGTTAAAAAATATTTTTATCTCTCGATCTCTTGAGTCTTTGTTGAACAGAGTAACTTTGCGCAGAAAAATATTTTTTTCATTGTAGACTATATCAGAAGAATGAAGCGATACCTTTATCCTGTCATTATGCGCCTCAACTTCCGAAACCATAGAATTTCTAGCGAAAGAAATGTTTACCCGCCATTCGCCATTGTCTATCCAATGTATTTTACCATCGACAAATACTCCTATTTTATGAACTTGATTTCTGCCTATATGATTATCTTGGCCTACATATGGAAAATAAAAATCTCTCACTTGGCCAAACTTATCCAAGCATACCGCCACATTGCCATTACCCAAGACCATTGAACGCGCCATGCAAATATTTTAGCACGAGCAAACACCGCCCCCTAGCTTGGTGTTGTTTCAACAAGTGGAAAACTTATTTTTCAATCTAGATGCCTTCTTCGCGAAGTTTTTTTACTATTTCTTTTGCGGATTTTGACAATTTCTTCGGCACCAAAACCTTAACCCGAACCAAGATATCGCCACGCTTGTTACCACGCGGAACCCCCTTGCCTTTTATTTGCAAAACTTCACCAGTGTTAATCCCTTCCGGTATTTTCAAATCAATCAAGCCATCAAGAGTTTCTATTTTGTAATCCGCCCCAAGAAGAGCATCAGAGAGCTTAACCTCGAGGATCATGGTCAGATCGTTGCCCTCCTTTTGGAAAATTTTGTGTTTTTTAACGTGAGTCTTTATATACAAATCTCCGGACACACCGCCCCTGACGGCCTCGCCCGCGCCGGAAAGTCGTATCATTTCTCCATTGTCGATGCCTGCCGGAATTTTTATTTTGACTTCCTCTTCCCTCTTTAACACACCTAGCCCGTCACAGAAAATACATTTTTCTTTCGGGACTTTGCCAGAGCCAGCGCAAGTTTCGCAAGAACGAGCCACCTCGACCGAACCGAAAATAGATCTCTTCATCTCCCTGATGCGCCCTTTACCGTTACAAGTCTTGCATTCAGTCATCTGTGGTTGCCCTCCGCCAGCTGGCGAATTTGCGCCACTTCCATTGCATATTTTACATATAGAAACTTTATTTAGAAGAAAGGTTCGATCAACTCCAAACACCGCCTCCTCGAAAGACAGCTCTATGTCTATCGAAATATCTCTCCCTCGTTTGGCTTGCCGCCTTCCGCCGCCGAAAAATTCGCCAAAAATATCACCGAGATCAAAACCTTCAGCACCAAAACCCTGACCGCCATTTGTAAAACCAGAAAAGTCAAAACCACCAAAATCTTGCCAGTTGCCCTGGAAACCGGCGCCGCCGGGGCCAGCTCCGTTGAAAGCTTGGCCATAAGTATCATATTGGGCTCTTTTTTGGTCGTCGGAAAGGACACTGTAAGCTTCGTTTACCTCTTTGAATTTATCTGCATCACCACCCTTTTTATCAGGGTGGTACTGATGAGCCAGCTTTCTGAAAGCCTTTTTTATGTCCTCTTTTGAGGCCTTTTTGTCTACCCCCAGTATTTCATAGTAATTTTTAGTCATGACTTGATTATATTTGATTTATAGACAATATCAAGAATTTAGGAATTTTGGGAAGAACCACTGTCGGCCGCTCCAGTCTCCGGTTGAGAAGGATTTTCCTTATCCGCCGAAGCTTCTGGTGAAGAGGGATTTTTGGACAGATACTCGCCAATCTTTTGCATTTCAGCCGAAAGATTTTGGGAAGCAGTTTTGATCGCCGTTATATCACCACCGGTAAGCGCAGTTCGGAGCTCTGATATTTTGGCATTTACTCCATTTTTAATATCTTCACTGATTTTCCCCTCCGCGTCTTTTAAAGCTTTTTCCGCGGTATAAATCATCTGCTCTGCGAGATTTTTTACTTCTGCAATTTCTTTTTTCTTAGCATCTTCGGTCGCATGCACTTCCGCGTCTTTTTTCATTTTTTCAATCTCTTCACTCGAAAGTCCGGAGGAAGCTTCGATTCTTACGGACTGCTCTTTGCCGGTAGCTTTATCCTTTGCTTTGACGTTCAAAATGCCGTTTGCATCTATATCAAAAGAAACCTCAACTTGAGGGACACCTCTTGGCGCCGGAGCAATACCATCTAAAATAAATCTGCCCAAAGTCCTGTTGTCTGAAGCAAGGGGCCTCTCTCCTTGCACAACATGAATCTCGACACTAGTTTGGTTATCCGCCGCAGTTGAGAAAACTTGGGAACGCGAAGCCGGAACTGTGGTATTTTTTTCTATAAGTTTTGTATTGACACCACCCATAGTTTCAATGCCAAAAGACAGAGGTATCACATCTAGAAGCAAGACATCTTTCACATCCCCCGCGATAATGCCTCCTTGTATGGCGGCACCCAGAGCAACGACCTCGTCCGGGTTGATCGATTTGTTTGGTTCACGCCCGAAAAATTTCTTAACCTCCTCAACCAGCTTCGGCATCCTCGTCTGCCCTCCCACTAAGACGACTTCATCAATTTCAGAAACCTTAAATGGAGAAGCTTCTATGGCTCTCTTGGTTATTTCCATCGCTCTTCCTATAAATTCATCTGCGATTTCTTCGAGCTTGGCTCGACTCATTTTTAAAACCAAATGCCTAGGACCAGAAGAATCTGAAGTTATAAATGGTATGTTCACCTCCGTTTCCATCGCGGTCGAAAGCTCTATCTTGGCCTTTTCCGCCGACTCATCAAGTCTCTGCAGAGCAAGCGGGTCCTTTGTAATGTCTATTCCTGATTCTTTTTTAAATTCGAGAGCAAGCCACTTTATTATTTTTTGATCTATGTCCTTACCGCCAAGGTGAGAATCCCCGTCCGTAGATTTGACCTCAACCACATCATCCCCGACTTCCAAAATAGAAATGTCAAAGGTGCCGCCACCAAAATCAAAAACTGCAATCTTTTCATCTTTCTTCTTGTTGAATCCATATGCCAGAGCGGCCGCAGTTGGTTCATTTATTATTCTTTTGACATCAAGACCGGCAATAGCCCCGGCATCTTTGGTGGCTTTTCTTTGGGCGTCGTTGAAGTAAGCCGGCACAGTTATGATGGCTTCGGTTATTTTCTCGCCCAATTTGGCTTCAGCATCAGCTTTGAGCTTGCTCAAAATCATTGCGGATATTTCTTCCGGTTTGTAATTTTTGTCTCCGATTTTTACCGAAACTCCGCCCGATTCGGACTTCGCTATTTCAAAAGGCACGGTGCCCTTGTCTTTCTGCACCGCATCTTCGTCAAAATTGTGTCCAATAAATCTTTTTATGCCAAAAACTGTGTTGGTTGGATTGGTTACAGCCTGCCTTCTTGCCAGAAGCCCCACAAGTCTTTCGCCGGTCTTTGAAACAGCCACAATCGAAGGCGTGGTTCGAGCTCCTTCCGCATTCTCGATAATTTTAGGAGCCCCAGCTTCCATTACAGCCACCGCAGAATTTGTAGTTCCTAAATCTATTCCTATGATTTTTGACATATGATTTTGCGAAATCATGTCGTGCGCTACGTCGATTAAAGCACGACTAATTTCTGTTAGTTATTAATAATTTTAATTAATTTAGCGCCTAAATTATACAACCGCTTAGATTTTTATGCACTTGACAACAACAAAAACTACTGTTTGATGTAGCTACCAAGTATATCTTTGGACGAAACCCCCGCGCGCTTTACCTTTTGTGTTCTAATTTTTGAACCCTGTTGTCTAAATCCACAAATAATTTCTTATCTGCTTTTCTTTCAAAACTGACATTCATAGTGTATTCAACGTTAGCCATTTTTGATTTTATGTCCTTGACATCATAGGCTAGATTATTTATCTCCCCCTGCATTTTATCAATTTTTTCATTGAGGCCCAAATGTTGTTCTGCTACAGCTTTAACGTATCCATGCATCTCTTCTTTATACGCTCCCATTTGACGCTTGATGTCCGTACCAACCTCTTTTGCTACTTGTTTTATATATTTTTTTATATCGGCATCTTTCATGTGTATATTCTATCAACTAACCATTATATTCCGCAACCTTGACCTTCGGGGCGCGGATGATTTTGTCTTGAAGTTTGTATCCAACGCTTAAGACCTCTAGAATTTTATGATTATCCTCTTCTTTTTCCACCACGACGCTTTCCACCGCCTCGTCTCTCATTGGATCAAATTTTTCTCCCAACGGGTTAACTACGGAGACGCCATGGTTTGCCAGGACACCAAGAAGCTGGGTGTGTATGTATTCGACTCCCATTCTCCAATTTTTGTCCACCTTTTCCCAAACTTCTTTGTTTTTAAAAGCTGATTCAAAAGAATCCAAGACCGGAATCAGTTCGGTTGCGATGTCTTCTTTGGCAAATTTGGCAAAGTCGCGCTTCTCTTCTTCCAATCTTTTTCGTAAATTGACACTCTCGGCACGTTCTTTCTGCCAACCAGTTAAATATTCTTCAGCTTTTTTTTCGCTCTCTTTCAACTTCTCCCGCAACTTTTTCAAAACAGCTCCCAGATTAGAACCCTCTTCCTCATCAGAAAAAGTTATGTCTTCGTCTTTTTCGTTCATATTAAATTTATCGCTTACTCACTTCGGCAAGCTCAGTGTCTACACTATCGTTTTGACCACTGCGGAGCTTTGCGAGCTTTTTTGAGCCCAAATTTGCGACGTTCTTTGGCCCGCGGATCTCGCTTCAGAAAACCTTCCACCTTCATTTTTTGTCTCAATGATTCGTCGTATTTTGATATAGCCCTGCCCAAACCATGCCTCATGGCTTCAGCTTGGGAGTGGATGCCTCCACCCTTGATTTCTGCAGAAACAGAAAAACCTTTGGCGCCAGACTCTTTTATGGGACTCTCTATGAGACTTCTTAGTTCAGCAGTTGGAAAATACGCCGCCAAATCTCTTTCGTTTATGCTGAAAGTGTTTTTGGAAGCGGGCACTATCCTAACACGGGCAACAGAAGTCTTTCTTCTGCCTATGCCCTCAATGTATTTAGTTGAACTTTCTTTTGTCGTCATTTTAGGGCGATTAGTCGTTAATTATTAAATTTTTCATCATTCTGTCTCGCAATTTATTTTTTGGCAACATGCCCTTTATGGCAACTCTCAACGATTCTTTCATTCCTTTGGTGCCAACAAGATGCTTCATGCTCTTCTGTTTTAACCCGCCCGGATAGCCAGAGTAAGTTGTATAAACTTTCTCTTCCATTTTTTTATTGGTAACAGAAATCTTGCCTGCGTTTAACACACACACCTTCGCGGAAGGAATGGTATTTCTTGCAAAATCGCTTTTATTTTTACCCATTAAAATAATGGCTACCTGACTTGCAACCCTTCCCAATTTTTTATTCTGCGCGTCTATTGTGTATTCCATGTTTTATAAGTAAGTTCGATTTATACAAATTCTATTACCGCCATCGGACTACCATCTGACAATCTTCTTTTTATCTGTGTAATCCTCGTATATCCGCCTTTTCTATCAACGTATTTTTTGGATATTTCGTCAGTTAAAACCTTGCCTGCATTTTTGCCGATTTTGACCGCAATATCTCTTCTTGCTGGTATGCTTGCTTTTTTAGCCTTTGTCACCAACTTCTCTACAAACGGCCTCAACTCTTTGGCTTTTGCTTCCGTTGTTTCTATTTTTTGGTGCAAAACCAAAGACCGAGCTAGCGAATTAACCAAAGCCTTTCTGACTTTAGTTACTCTTCCGAATTTTCTGTTTTGATTGTGATGACGCATATACGAAATAACAAATAATTTAACAAATTATTTTAAAGTGATCCCATGCTCTCCAAGAACTCTCTTAATTTCGGCCACCCCCTTGGCTCCAAGACCCTCTATTTCTAGAATGTCTTTTTCTTTTTTCCTGGCCAAACCGCCGAGAGTCCTGATGTTTGCGCTCGAAAGAGCGTTTAGAGTCCTTGCGCCAAGATTCATGTCTTCAATTCTTGTTTTCAAAAACTGCAAATCGAGTTTTTTGTTTTTCATGTCCCCGTCGCCCTCTGCGACAGATTCATCTTCATTGAAGTCAATCTCTTCTTTTTCCTCCCTGAAATCAGTTATTGCCCTAAGTTGCTCTATCATTATGTTTATAGATCTGGTTAGAGCTTCGGAAGGAGTTATACTGCCGTCGGTCTCGATGGTCATCCTCAATCGGTTGAAGTCAGTTCTGTCTCCGACTCTCATGTTTTCAACCTCGTAGCTCACTCTCCTTATGGGAGTAAAGTTGGCATCCATCGCAATTGTTCCTATTTCCACCTTATCTTTCATAACCTGGTCCTTGGACATGAAGCCAAGCCCCTTTTCCGCAGTCATCTCTATTGATATTTCAGAATCTTTATCAGTAAGAGTCGCTAAGACTAAATCAGAATTTATAATTTCAACTTGGCCAGGGACCTCAATATCTTTAGCCGTTACAACACCGGCGCCTTTCTTCTTCAGGGAGAGAACTTTTGACTCGTTGGTTGTCATCTTCAGTCGAAGCTTCTTTATATTGAGCATCACCATAACAACATCCTCCCTTACGCCCTTTATTGAAGAAAATTCATGTTTTACACCATCAATCTTTATGGATGTGATCGCAACTCCAGGCAAAGAAGAGAGTATTACCCGCCTCAAGCTATTCCCTATGGTAAAACCATAACCAGGATAAAAACCGTCTATTTCATAAACTCCTCGGTTGTCTTTTTCAGACACAATTTTTGGCTTTGATGGCAAAACTATATTTTTTTCAAAATCATCCATCGTCATAATATAAAAATTAAGATTAAATTATTTTTACGCTATCTTTGATAATATTCAATAACTTGACCTAAGTCAAATAGTAACTCGCTGTTTTGCTCAAAACTACCGGACTTTACCGACAATTCCTTGTTTTTCGGATCCCAAGAAATCCAACTTGGTATATCTTTTTCGGCAACCTTCTTGTCTATTTCATTAAATAATTTGCTATCTTTCGAACCTTCACGCACTGAAATTTTATCTCCTTCTCTTAAAGAATAAGATGGGACATAAGTTTTTTTGCCATTTACCAGAAAATGTCCGTGTGCAACCGCCTGTCTTGCGCTTAGATGGGTTGGCAAGATACCGCTCCGCCACACTGCGTTGTCCAGTCTCAACTCAAGAGATTTTACCAAGTTTGACATTGGTGATCCGTCTTTTTTTGATAACGCCTTTTTTACATAATTTGCAAATTGCTTTTCGGTAACGCAATAAAACATCCTCGCCTTTTGTTTTTCGTTCAGCTGAAGCCCGAAGTCAGTCTTTGTTTTAAATGACCGCTTTTTCAATTTTCGCTCCTCCCTCATGCCATATTTTTGAGTCTGGGTTTTCTCAAATATGTGCGCCTTCAGCTTGCGAGCTATTTTGTATTTAGGACCAATTTTCATAAATATTTCAATTTTTAATTTATATTTAAACTCTGCGTGGTTTTTTAGGTTTTGGACCATTATGAGGCATCGGGGTGGTATCTTTTATTGAAGAAATGGCGACACCTTTGGATATAAATCCTCTTATGCCCGATTCCCTTCCCAAACCAACACCCTTTACAACAACTGATATTTCCTTGATCCCCAAAGACTGTGCTTTAAGCGCAAGAGTTTCTCCAACCTTTGCCGCCGCAAAAGGAGTGCCTTTTTTTGCGCCCTTGAAACCATGTCCGCCACTCGAAGCTGTCCCTAAAACTGCCCCCTTTTTGTCGGTCAAAGTCAAAATCGTATTGTTGTAGGTCGACCGAACATGGAGAATGCCAGAATCAAAGCGTTTTTTACCACCCTCTTTCAAAGAAACCTCCGGTTTTGATTCAACCGCATTTTCATTTTCAGTTTTAACTATTCTTTTCTTTCCCATTTTTTTAATTAAACTTTACTTCTTATCCACAGCCCTTCTTCCGGTGCCCATAGTCTTCCTAACATTACCCCTTCTTGTTCTGGAGTTGGTTTTTGTTCTTTGGCCCCTCACAGGCAATAATCGCAAATGTCTAACCCCCCGATAACACTTGATGTCTTTTAATCTTTTTATGTTAGAGGAAATCTCGCGCTTTAGATCGCCTTCTATCTTTAGATTATCTATTATCTTTTTTATCTCCCCCTCTTCTTCTTGGGTAAGATCTTTGGCTTTAGTCCCCCAATCAACCTTTGCTTCACTCAATATCTTTTGAGCCCTGGATCTACCTATACCAAAAAGACTAGTAAGCCCGATCTCAAGCCTTTTTTCATCTGGTATGTTGATTCCGAGTACTCTCATAATATTTTAATTTTCAATCTTTCAATTTAATTATTATCCCTGTCTTTGTTTGTGCTTTGGGTTACTCTTGCACACGACAAACAACACACCTTCCCTACGGACAAGCTTGCACTTCGCGCACATTTTTTTTATCGAAGCTTTTACCTTCATTCAATTTAGAAGTTTATTTGTATTAAACGGATCATAAAACCAAAACATAAACCCTGACCCCGAACTTCCAACGGGAATCATTTTTTCTTCGAAGACGTCGGATTAAAATTGTCAATCCTTCGCACTATCCTCGCGCGACCACCATAAGGATCTACCACCACTTCCACCGAATCACCTATTATAACCTTTATTCTATTGAGCCTCATTTTACCAGACAGATAAGCAAGAACCTCTTGACCACTATTACCTAATTTGACACGAAAAAGGGCATTCGGAAGACTTTCCGTAATAACTCCAGTATCCGTATCGCGTCCTGCTTTATCTATCATTAAAATGAAGCAACAATGGAAGAGGTTAACATATTGCGATAAGCCGTGTCAAGCATAGATCATTCTTCCAAAAAAACACTTATTTTGGAAGCATCGCCTGGGAAAGAGCGCTTCCAAATCGGTCTCAAGGTCACTTTTATGCTTGATATGCCCTCAAATTCATCGATTATTTCAGAAACTTGGGCTTTCTTTGAGCCAACAAGCCTTGTTTTTATAACATCAGCATCTATGTCAGCTACGAATCCGGCTTCTCCTCCTATTGTTAAAGTCAGACTTTCCCCCGCTTCAACGGCATCTTTACTAATTGAATTTTTCAAACTAACTCCGGAAAAATCTTGAATGGAAGACGGGATGTTGATCCAGCCGGGGATCTCGTCAGAATATTCAGTGACAATCTTCTTTGATAATTGAGAGCTATTCAAAATAAGTGCGTAAGCTGTGACTTCTTTCCCCACCAAAACTCCCGAGGATGCTTCTGATTGCGGAAGCTCGCTTGACTCATAAGAGACAGCGCCGGAAAGCAAGGTGTATCCATCCGGGATTTTGGCAACAAGATCTTTATCCAACATTTCCCTTGCTTGAGATTCAGCCACCGAAAGAGCTTTTTCTTTTTCTTCCGGCAAAACAGTTTTCAATTTACCAATAAATCCACCCGTCATGTCAGTCGACGATCTGGCATAAAAAGCTTTGTATCGCTCTGGGTCATTCTTAAATCCTGGTATGGTAAAGTCTGTCTTCTTTATGTTGTATTTTTCACCCGGCTCATCGGCAAATACTTCGACTTCTATGCTTCCGGGAGTCGAAACGCCGTTTTTGGTCGATCTTCCGGGGACGACTATGGATTCGGGTATCCTATAAACAAGACCTTCCGGACTTTCAAACCTCGTGCGAGCTATCAGTCTTTGCGATTCGGAGGAAAAGTTGTTGTATACAACTATCTTGCCTCTTGCTTTAATTTCAGCATTTTCTTCACCGGTAGGAGAGACGGAAACGGTTTCTTTTCTTGATAATTTTATTAATTCATAAACAACATCATCGTTTTTGCCACCTCTAATAGCCTGGACATCCATAGCAACGGGCACGACCTGACTCTTTGGGGTAATCAAAACGCTTGCCGAAGAAAACATGGTCATCATAAGAACCAAAAAAGTGCCGACAATAACAACGATTGCCACACTAAACAGGAATCGTTTTCTTTTGGAGTTATTTTTTGGATCTGAATTGCTTGAGTTGGGCTTATCGAAACTATCACTACTATCGTTTTTGTCGCCCTTTGGATAGTAGTATTCATAGGCAGGATTTTTGCGCACCTCCTTCATCTCCAGGTCTGATATTTTTGCGGCAACCGGACTTTGGGTTTCTTTTGGTGTTCCCGCGTCAACAAAATCGCTTTCGGGCTTTATGATTACCGGCGATTTTTTTCTTGCGACTTTGTTTATCTGTATGTTCCTAATACTTCTTTTGTCCGGAGGAACAACATCATTAAACGGAACTTTATTCATATTCAAATTATATACCTTTTGCCGTAAATAAATATATGTTGTTGTGGAAAAAACCTAATCCAACACAGCTTTGATGCGACGCACACCTTGAGAAACTGCTTCTTCCTTTGAAATTTTAAAGTTACCAAGAATACCTGTTCGCTCGACGTGCGGACCACCGCAAAATTCTTTGGACCAAGCTTCGGCGAGAGACGAGCCGATATAATAGACACTCACTTCATCTCCGTATTTATCACCGAAGAAATGCAGGGCGCCAGATTTTTCGGCCTCTTCTTTTGGCAAGACAAGATTATTTACTGACAAATTTTCTTTTATTTTTGTATTTACTATTTCCTCTACTTTTTTCTTTTCTTCTTCAGTCATTTTTGCATTGTGTGAAAAATCAAAACGCAATCGCTCTGGAGTAATATTACTTCCCTTCTGCTCCACATGCTTGCCCAAAACTTCACGCAATGCTTGATGCAACAAATGAGTCGCAGTATGGTATTTGATCGACATTTCACTTGTGTCTCCCAAACCCCCTTTAAATTTTTGTTCCGACCCCATGCGAGATTTAATTCTATGGGCATCCATCCTATTTTCGAATTGACCTTTATTTACAGTCATACCTTTTTCTTTGGCAATTTCTTCAATCAACTCAAAAGGAAAGCCGTATGTTGTAAAAAGTTCAAAAGCAACACCTGCAGGTAATTCTTCAATTTTGCTATTTTCATCTCCAATAGACCTCATCCTCCAATTAAATTCTTTTAATCCTCTCTCAAGAGTCTTTCTAAATTTTTCTTCCTCAACATTTATTTCTTTTTCAATCATTCTCTCTTTTTGGAGAATGACGGGATAAGAGTCTTTATACATTTCTGCGATTGGGCCAACTATTTCCGAAAGGACGCTATTTTTTATTCCAAGGGAGTCGGCGAATCTCACGCTTCGGCGGATCAGACGGCGCACAAAATACCCTTGATCGGTATTGGAAGGCAATACCCCATCTGCGATCAAAAATGTAGCGGCCTTCATATGATCTGCTATAACACGAAATGCCTTTGTCTCGTTTTCGTTTTGTTTATAAGTTTTACCAGACACCTTTTCTAGATAATCCAAAATTGGTCGATGATTTACTTCTATGACATCCGGACAGCTGCTTGTGGCCATCACCATCCTCTCTAACCCTCCGCCAAAATCTACATTTCTTTGTGGAAGTTTGGAAAAGGTGCCATCAGCATTTTTCAAATACTCCATGAAAACATTGTTGCCAATTTCCAAAAATCTTCCACAGTCACAATTTGGGTGACAATGTTCGCCAAATTTTTTGTCATGTTCCACTTCGACAAACTCATAAAACATTTCTGAGTCTGGACCACCGGGCTCCCCTCCCGGCATCTTGTCTGGTGTGCCCGCTCTACTCCACCAATTCTTTTTTACATCGTAGTAGAAAATTCTCCCTGCCTGCATTCCAACTTTATACCCATTTTCTTCACTTCCAATTTCAACTTCTTTAGCTTCAATACCTTTTTCTTTAAAAAGATTCTTCCATATTTGTGCGGACTCTGTATCTTTCGGGATATTATTTTTTTCATCGCCGATAAATACAGTTACATAAATTTTCTGGGGGTCCAATCCGATTTCTTCAGTCAGAAATTCAAACATCCATTCAATCTGTTCTTTCTTAAAGTAGTCCCCCAAAGACCAATTGCCGAGCATTTCAAAAAATGTTGTGTGCCTATTGTCACCCACTTCTTCAATGTCAACAGTGCGAAAAGATTTTTGAGAGTCAGCTATTCTAGTGCCCTGCGGATGCTTTTGACCGAGGAGATATGGAACCATAGGTTGCATGCCCGAAGCGGTAAAAAGTGTCGTCGGATCATTTTCGGGCACGAGCGGAGCTGAGAGAATAATCTTATGTCCCCTCTTCTCAAAAAACGCCAAAAATCTTTTTCTAACTTCTTCGGATTTCATAATTTTATTTTACTCTCTTTCCATAGTTTTTCGAGTTCATCGATGTTGCGGGAGATTTTTTGAAGACCTTGCTCGAAGAATTTTTTGTTGGGATTGATGCCGATTGAGCGGAAAATATTTTCCGGACTATCCGAGCCGCCGGCAGAAAGGAATTTGATAATATCTTTTATTTTGGTTTTATCCGCCTTATACATTTCATAAAGCGAATCCGAGATCAGCTGGCCGAAAGCGTAAGAATATACATAGAAGAAGTTGCGAATGTGCGACCAATTTACAAAGAAATAGCCGTCTACAAGCTCAAAATCAAACAGTGGGCCAAGATAACTTTTCATGTGCTTATTCATCAACTCTGCAATTTTTTCTTTTGGCACAAAACCTTCTTTCCTCACAGCCTCATGCAATTCATTTTCAAAATTGAAGCAGGCAATTTGGCGGAAGATGGTCGATACATCGTCGTTGATTTTGTCATGAAGAAGAAACATCTTTTCTTCATCCGAAAGCCCCTTAAGCGCATCTTCAAAAACCAAGTTTTCAAAGAAGGTGCTGGCGACTTCGGCAGTTGCTATAGTGTAGTCTTCGTAGAGAGGTCTTTGGGTTTTAGAATACTTCGAGTGCAGAGCGTGCCCCATTTCATGAGCCAAGGTGGTAAGAGACCTGAAATCATCCACATGGTTCAATAAAACAAAAGACGGCAACCCGACAGGAGAAGAGCAAAAGGCCCCACTGGTTTTGCCTTTTTTAGGAAAAACATCAACAAGCCCGTGCTCAAACATGCCCTGCACAAATTTGCCGAACTCTGGATGAGCGGAACTGAATGCGGTTATGGTTCTGTCGGCCGCATCTTCAAGGGGGATCTTGATTTTTATATCCTTTGCTTTTGCCGACCTGTCTGCGTAAGTTAGTCTCTTCTCTCCAAGCATTTCAGCTTTTATCTTGAAAAATTTGTGGCTGATATCAAAGTTTTTGGTCACAGCATCTACCAAATCTTTTACCGTCTTTGGGTCGTTTTCATAACCTTTTACAGTCGCTTCATACGGCGCTTTATACCCGCGCAGTTTATCGCCTATTTTTTTATTTGTGTAGATAGCGTTTATCTCGCTCTCGGCAAAATCAGAAACGCTTTCATAAACCTTCACCACAGCATCGTGTAGCTCGCGTCTTTCTTTGGTTGGCAAAGTAGAAATCTTGGCTCCGGCTTCCGAAACAGGCATTTCCTTGCCATCAAAATTTACAGTTTGCTTATTGAGAAGCCGCGCAAAGCCGGAAACCCACATGCCGTGCGAAGGCAAGGACTTTAGATTTAAAATTTTTTCTTCCGCTTCGGTCAGGTCATGTTTGGCGTGTTCAAAAACTTTTTTCAAGAAATATTTAAACGGCGCAAGCTCTTTGCTTTTCAAAAATTTTGCCTGAAGTTTCTTGTCGATCTTCCCGACTTCAAGCATGAAAAATTCAAGTTCATTGGCCAAGTTTGAATAAAAATCAGAAAGCTTCGCGAGTTCCGCCTGGGCTTCATTGTCTCCCGCATTCAAGCTTTTTCTGTAGGAGAAATAGGCGCCCGGCCTGTCGGAGGCAGGATTGGCCCCGAGCTTTTCATACTCCTCTATGGCCTTTGCCAAAGCTTTGGCATTTTTTAGGTGCTTCTTGTCTTTTCTGTATTTTTTGGCAAACGCAAGATAGGCCTTTTTGATGCTTGCCTTGTCTTTCTCGACAAGCTTTTTAGCATCTCCTCCCGCCCGCAACGCTCTCGCTTGC
>DATDVC010000005.1:0-3195 GCA_036517695.1 Minisyncoccota bacterium | reverse complement strand
CTCATTTTTGACCGGGTCTAGTTGGACGTCCTTAATCAGGGCCTCAAGATCTCCATCAGGAGTTTGAAGTTTGATGACGCTAGATTCGCCCGCGTTTTTCCATGCTTTTATAAAATCAGCTTTCTTTATTTGAATCGGAGTTGACTCCTTTTTTTTGCCGTAAAACACGCCCGGCAAAAACCCTTTTTCTAAAAGACTTTTTGTGTTGCCGGTTTTCTCCCTTTTTTCAGCTGTTATGGTGATTGTCATACGTGGGAAGAATGATAGCAGATAAAAAAATAAAAACAACCTAGTTTCTCGCCAAATGCCCAACCATATATTCGATGCTTCCTGGGCCGTGTTCTTGGGCAGACGGCACTTTTTTTCCCGGGTTGAAGATGTTTTGAGGGTCGAAGATTTCTTTAGTCTGGGCGAATAATTCGAGCATTTCTGTATCGTACATTTTACCTAAATAAGGGGTGCGTATAAGTCCGTCATTGTGCTCGGCAGTTATGGATCCACCATATTCTTTTACGAGGTCGTAGACTTTTGCCGAAATGTGAGGGATTATGGCTCTGTTTTTGTTCTCGTTCATATTCATAAGCGGTATTATATGGAAATTTCCGTTGCCGGCGTGTCCCGCAATGGTGTAGATTAGCTTGCTTTCGTCCAAGATTTTTCTCAAACGTGGCAGAAATTCCGGCAGGTGCTCGGGGTTTACACAAATGTCATCTATAAAAGGGGCGGTTCTCTTGCCTCGAATATGTTTTCTTAAAAGATTGAAGCTTTCACGCCTTATGGTCCAATATTTTTCGGCGTCACTCGAATCTTTAGTAATTCTTGTTTTGAATCCCAAGTTTTTTACTTCAACGTTCAATTTTTCAATTTCTTTTTGTATCTCAACTTCGTTTTTTCCGGCAAACTCGACAAGAAGCACAAGTTTTGGCATACCGTTAGTCAACACCATAAAAGCCTCTGGTATAAAATTCAGCGCAATTTTTATAAATTTGGATTTCATGACAGATAACATTTCGGGGAAAAATTTGATCGCAAGTTTGAGCGTCGCATCATCGTAAGATTCGAGACTCTCCGGGCGGTATTTGAGTATTGTATTTACAAGTTCACCCAATTTCTTAAGATCATTCATGAAAATAACCAGAAGTTTTGATTTTGGCTTTACTTCCTCGAGTCGCAACTTCGCTTCGGTTATTATGCCTAAGGTTCCTTGAGAGCCCACCAAAACTCTTGTCAAATCAAACATTCCGTTCCGTTCGATATTCCAAAGATAATAACCAGCCGAATTTTTTGAAACTTTCGGTTTGGAAGAATTTATTTTGTCGCGGTTTTTGTCCAAAAGTCTCATCATGCGCTCGTAAATGCTTCCTTCAAAATTGTGCTGGTGCGACTTTCTTATCAAATCAACTCTTGATATTGGTTTTACTGCACACTCCTCTCCATCAGAAAAAATTACTTTTAACTCCAAAACGAAATTTTCCATTTTGCCGTACTGAAGAGTTTTTTCTCCGGCGGCGTTGTTGCCTATCATGCCACCCAATGCGCACAAATTTTTTGAGGCGGTATAGCAAGGCAAAATTAAATTATTTTTCAAAGTTTCTGGTTCGAAATCTCTATAAAAAAGCCCCGGCTCGACAGTCGCGGTTTTATTTTCTTTGTCAATGGAAAATTTATTCAGATATTTACTTACGTCTAAAATGATAGATTCACTCAAAGATCCGCCTGACATGCAACTTCCTGCCGCGCGCACAGTGACGGACAACTCTTGGTTTTCACGCTTATTTTCGGATACGAACTTCACAACTTTTTTAATATCCCCGCGGGTTTTGGGCCAAACAATCAACTTGGGCCAAACTTCAAAAAGCGAAGCGTCTCTCGAATATTTCTGCAAAGTTTCTTTGTCGTCGAAAATTTCTCCCTCTATTTCTTTTTCCAACTTCTCTTTTACTTCAGCATAACTTAGCATGCTAAATTATTTTACAGGTTATTAAAAAGGGCGAGTCTTTTTTCTACAGCGAGTTGCATCTCCTGAAGAGCGGGTCGCAGATACTTGTAAGGGGCAATCTCATCGGGGTTTTCAGATAAAGATCTCTGCAGACCCTGCTTGTATGCCAGACGGATCTCTGTGTTTATGTGGATAATTGAAATGCCGGCTTCTATGGCTTTTTTGAAATCCTCGTCAGAGATTCCGGAACCTCCATGCAATACAAGAGGAATTTTTACGGCCTCTTTTATTTGTCTAATTCTTTCTATGTTCAGTTTTGGATTATGCCCGCTTTTTACCATGCCGTGAATGTTGCCGACTGCCGGAGCAAAAAGATCAATACCGGTTTCCCCGACAAACTCAAGAGCTTCTTCTGGTTTGGTCATCATCTCGTCGCTCCAGCCTGCCCCTTCGGGGATCTCGTCCAAAATTTTTGATGATTTGCCTATGAATCCGAGTTCGGCTTCTACAAGCGCGTTTGGATTTGCTTGGTTTTTGTATTCAACTGACTCTTTTGTGATTTTGAGATTTTCCTCGAATGATTTTTCTGCGCCGTCTATTATCGCGGCGTCAAATCCGGCATCTATGACTTCTTTTACTCTATCCACCGAATAGCTGTGGTCAGCATTCAAAAAAACGGGAAGGTTTTCTTGTTTTGCTGTGTCTACCAAAGCTTTTACTTGCTTGATGCCGACAAAATCTCTTTCTCCTTCAGACACTCCGATGATCGCCGGCACCCCGAGCTTTTTGACAGTATTGACCACTGCCCAAAAGCCTTCCAAGTTTGAAATATTAAAATGCCCAATAGCAACCTTTTTTTCCTCTGCTTCTTTTGTGTATTCTCGCAAACTTTTCATTTGAATATCCACATCTTAACATGATTTTATTTTTAAAAAAATCAGGCAAGTGTATAATATCTATGAATGGATTTTTTTTCTAACAACAGAGATTTTGATTTTGTCGCTATTGGTGACATTACAACAGACGCTTTTATACGTCTTAAAGATGCTAAAGCGATTTGCGACGAAAGCGGAATAAAATGCGAGCTTTGCCTCCGTTTTGGAGACAAGGTTCCCTTTGAGTCTGTCGAAGAGATACGAGCTGTGGGCAATGCTCCAAATGCCGCCGTTTCTGCGGCACGACTTGGTCTGCGGTCTGCTTTGGTAACAAATCTGGGAGATGATCACAATGGCCATGAGTGTATCGCAACTCTCCAC
>DATDVC010000004.1:0-13637 GCA_036517695.1 Minisyncoccota bacterium | reverse complement strand
TTTACTGCAAAAATTAATCCAACTAACGGTACTTTGATGAATATAGCTCCGTCCTCGGGTGATATGTCGGTAACAAATAGTGTAGGAAGTCCTGGGTCTTTGACAATAGATCAGCCGTGGAGATATGGAGAGGGTCTTCCTCCCGTTTTTAGTGATGATTCGCAGTTGGGAATAGGATATGTTGGCCTTTCACCTGGGTCAAGTTGGAATGCGGGTGGCAACATACACATACAGAATAATCCAGCCGTCCAATTTCCCGGAACGTATTCAGAAACAATGACTTATGCTGGATACGACCCTATCTCGTCTGTCAAACGAACGTCCAACAAGTCTATAACAATAAATCTAACGGTGTCACCTGCGGACCCTACAGACATAAGTTATACGGTTTCTCCGGCAAACCTGACCTTCCCAACAAGCGGAGTGACCACTCGAGGTGGGTCGTTGCCAGGATCTCTACCAATCACTGTTACAAATACTGGTACAACGAATTTGACTATAGGGGTATCGGAATCAATTCCTTGGGCGGACTTTAGTATTGTTGGAGGAGGGGCAAATCCATTTACTCTGACTCCGTCTTCTGTAAAAACCATAGACGTGACAATGACCGACAACGACCCATCTCCCGTTCAAAGCTCTTACACCGGCACCATAAACTTTACCGAACCAAGTGCTGGCAATAAAACAGTCGGCATTACGCACAACTTCGATGGCGGGGGAGGAAGTTGTACTCCTGTCATAGATGGAGGATGGAGTGAGTGGAGTGAGTGTAGTGATGGAACTAGAACCAGAAGTTGCACAAACCCAACACCTTCTTGCGGTAATAGTTGCGTAGGTGCTTCCGTGGAATCTTGTACCGATACTCCGGGCACAGTAACAATCGAGAGAAGCTCCTGCGGCACTGTTACTAGCGATCCAGGATCAATAAATTGTGGCGCCACTTGCCAGCAAGTATTCCCACAAGGAAGTACTGTAGAACTTTTGGCTACTCCAAAATCTCAATGCGACTTTGTTGGTTGGAGTGGCAACTGCACGGGCACGAATAACCCATGTGTTCTTGAAGTGACCGGTAGCAAAACTGTAACCCCGATCTTTATTCTCAAGCCCTTCTTTTACCAAGAATTTTAAGGATATTTTTGGCTTTTCCACACCTTTCCATTTTTTGCCCTTGACAAACTCCATGTTTGTGTATTAAAATGAAGGCCAGATGAAGTCGTGCGCTTTTTAAGCGCCTGGCTTTCGCAAGTTTTTTGAATTTTTGCCCTAAATTTGAGGAGGGGATAGTTATGTCCGTGTTTGCACGCTTGGTTGTGTTTTTGGCTGTAGCGTGCGCGACAGCCATTCCAGCTCTCGCTTCGGACGCCAAAGTGCGCCTGATCGAGGAGCGAGGATGGAGGGACATAGTGCCCTCCAAAACTGAAACAAAGTCGGCAGTAGAGGAGGGCGGGCTCTTTCGCTACCAGCGGGAGATGTTCGAGAAGACGGGGATGCTCCGAGCCTGGGATAGGTTTGGGATTGGTATCTCCAGTCTTCAGATGCCGCTTGTCGTTTACATCGACACTGGCATTGACGCTTCTCATCCAGAGTTCGCGGATCTTGTTGACTGCGGCTTGTCCGAAAATTTCATCGAAGGCGGGGGCAACCCCTGCGTTGATGAATACGGTCATGGCACCGCTGTGGCCTCGATCGGACACGCCGGCGACAAAATGCGAGGGTTTGCTCGGGGTAAAATCGTCTCCTTTAAGGTGATGGTTCCCGACAAGAATCAGTTCGGCCAACCGTATCTCCGAACCTCTCTTCCTGCCGTTATCGCGGCATTTAGAAGGGTGAAGGAGCTCGGCGATATGTTCCCGCTCGTCATCGTGAACACAAGCTTCTCGATTGATGGAGTGGACCCCATCCTGAACGCTCTGATGGCAGAGCTTGAGGAGCAGGGGAGAGTTTTGATAGTTGCGGGGACAGACAACAGGGTCCTCGACTCGGAGTCTCTTCCGGGTCTCCCTTGCGCGTCTTCACCCAGAACAAATGTGTTCTGTGTAGCGTCTCTCACGATGAAGGGTAACCTTGCATCGTGGTCCGCCTACGGCAACCGCATCAACTATTCTGGTAGATGTGACAATATCGTTGCTTCCTATCCGGGGCCTCGGTACGGCATGTTTACGGGCAACAGTGGCTGCGCCCCCCAGATATCGGCCGTTTCGGCAATGGTTGCGGGCTACGTGGTTACGACCTATGGGCGAGAACTCAAAGCATCAGAACTAAAAATCCTGATGTTTAGAGGAGCTGTCTTCGCTCCGGGGCTGGTCTCTACCATTCGCCAGCAGGAAATTTTCTTCCCCATAACCCTAGATGTCGAAAGACTTCTGGTTGTGGCAGATAAAATCTTTTCTGCGGAGGAGACAGTGATCCGTCCGCTCTCGGCTGAAAAGCTGATGAGCGCGGAGTCGCTCAAGGATGCAGAGGGCAAAACCCTTTTCGAAATTTCTCCCAAGACTTACCAAGTCAAGGGAAGCGGATTCGAGGAGGGAAGGGTCGCTGTTTTCCTTAATGGATTACCCGTTGAGACGGCAGTTCTTTCCGAAACCGAGCTCGAAATACAGCTTGGGCCGGAGATCACATTTTTTGTCTCAAGCGGGAGCAATGTTCTATACCTTCTCCGTCTGGACGAAGATGGGGAAGCTGATCCATTCTCCTTGGTCCGAATTCTTTCCGGATTCGCGATCAAATAGTAGGGTAAAATCGCCTCGTAACGGGGGCAAAAACAAAGCGGGCATGACCTACCAGTCGTGACCCGCTTTTTCTTTTTATTTAATTTGCTATACTTTTTTTGTGGTTACCACAGTCAAAAAAAATACTCCCATTGTAATACCGGAGTCTCTTCGACGCCGAGCTGGTTTCAAGGTGGGTGATCGGCTGGAATTCAAGCTCTCCGGCGGTATTATCAATGTTATTCCTGAACTGCCATCTGCTGACGATGAATATACCCCAGCGCAACGCCGAGCAATTGACGCTGAACTCGCCAAAAGTTTAGAAGATGTTCGAAAGGGTCGAACATACGGACCGTTTGCTACCCATAAAGAATTTTTGGCCTCTCTGCACAAGGAATCTAAAAAACTTCTAGATAAGACAAAGGCAAAACGAATCTCAAAATGAGGCTCGACTTCACCCCAAAATTTACACGCAATTACAACAAGGCACCAACGATTATTCAAAAGTTGTTCGATAAACAGTCGGCGTCATTGCTCCAAGATTTACACTACCCGTCTTTGCGCGCCAAGAAGTATGATGAAGCAAAAGATATCTGGCAAGCGCGGGTAACGAAGGGTTGGCGTTTTTATTTCAAGATTGTGGATGACATCTATTTTATCCTCGATATTGTGCCACACCCTAAATAATCCTAAGGGGTTATAGTAAACGTCCGGATACTCGGGTCGATGCTTGTGGCCACCGTGTTGCCGATGGTTACTTGGACCGTATATGCGCCGACGCCCAAGCTCACTGGCACCTGCGCGGTGATGGTAGAAGCGTTTGCTACTGAAATATTGAGAGCGCTACCTTTGTAAGCAGTGCCTTGATAGAAGTCAACACGCGCGCTTCCTCCCGTAAAACCTTGCCCGTTTATCGTTATAGTTTTTCCGGCATAGAGCCCCACAATATTTGAATAATTTGGAGTTATGGAGGTGACAGTGGGGAAGCCGATTTGGATTTGACCACTGTTTCCGGTCGCGCTGGTTCCGCCAGAGTTTGTACCAGAGGATGGCGACACTACTCTCATGCTGAATTTTTGAACAACGTCATTGCCCCCGCTTTTTCCGCGAAGGAAGAATGTGCCGACATCTCCAACTTGAGGAGTGACGTAACTGCCGATCGGGTTGTAGACTAAGCTATTCCTAGAAAAGTCTATGTCAAAAGCTCTAGGTAAAATACCGGAAAGTATTATCGGCCCCTGCCAAGTCACACTCCCTCCGCATTTTGCCGTGAGGGTGGCAGAGTAATTTTGGCCCAAGTTTGCGTTTGGAAGTATGTATGGGTCGGAAACTGGGGGAGTGAGGGAAGAATAGTACTTGAATGTTTTTTTGACTTCATAGGGTGTCTGATCGCCATTCATTCTGTAGAGTTTTATGGTCAAGTTACTGCCGTCTGGTACTGAAAGATTGGGGACGACGATATCAAAACGGTTTAAAGCTGTGTGGTTTTGTCCGGATGTTGAATAGGGTTGGCCCGCGATCGGGCTGGTGCCTGGTCCTGCCACCGGATAATCAACTCCATTTACGCTGACTTTTGCCCAGCCGTCATATTGCTCTACTAGCGGGCTGAACATATAGATCGATGCGCCGGCGGTCACTTTGTCATCTGTTACTGGAACGGCGTTGTTTAAGTTTCCAACTGTGGCAATCACGGTCATACCGTCCGCAAGCGGAGTGCCTACTATCGAGCAGTTGCCACTACCGGTGCCCGGAGTGGGGCCCGTTGTTGTGGTGCCAGTGCCCAATCCGGTTGATCCAGTTGTTGAACCAGAAGAATTTGTCCCAGCGTTTGTTTGTGATAATTGCGCCAAAAGGGACTGGACTATAGAGAGGAGTTGGTTGACTTGAGTTTGAAGAGAGGCGCTAGAGCTTGTATTTGCGGATGAGGTCGTCTGTGTTTGGGTTGATCCTGTGCCTGTGGTTGCCCCACTTGAAACCTGTGTGTAAGAGTTTGTGCTATAAACAGAATTTAATGCTTGATTAAGGCTATTTCTAATACTGTTTAGAAAACTACTTATTTGAGTGGGGGAGTAGGTTGACTGGCCTGAAGTTTGGGTAGTTTGTGATATTTGAGTGCTATTTGTTGATTGCGCGCTCCCTTGGCCAATACGGACAGTCAGGGTGTCGCCATTAAGCCAAACTATCTTGCTTAATCTATCTGGTGCGCCACCTAAAGGCGCGCCAGAACCCTCAAGCTGTAATTCTCTGCCTGGGTATTGCGCGAGGACTTGTTTCCAAAATTGATCGACTTTTTCTACTTGTTCGCGGAAATCGGGTCGATCTAAAAGGTTTCCGAAATACGCTGTTTGGAAATATGGGATTGCCGTGGTCGGTGTGTAAGTTGGGGTTTGATTGGAATACAGATAAAGCAGTGATGTTCTTCTAATCAAAGATCCGCCGTTTGCCATGTAGTAAGAATAGACTGCGTCCAACCTTGCTTTTTCTTGTTGAATCAAGTAGTCAGAGGTTATTTGCGCAGAAACCGTGATAGTCGAAACGAGCACACCCAAAACAATCAAACCAGACAGACATAATTTTTTCATTTCATTTTGGTTTTAATTTTAACGAGGCGTGTTGCCACTTTGAGTGTTGCACGGCCATGTCTTCTCGGTGATTATGGTCTGTGTCGGCAGGCCGAAGTCTTTTACGAATGCTATTCTGTTCCAATAGGTGGTGGCGGGTACAGTATCTGTAACCCAGTAATAGGTCTCTTGCCTGTAAACATCGTTAGGGTTCGCAAGCACATCATTGTCTTTGATGTGACAGGTGGTCCCGGCCGGGCAACCAATGTTTACGGCGCTTTTAGCTGTTTCATCAAGAGCGGGATTTGTTTTTACCCACTGGTTGTTCTGATAAGAGTAGGAGGCGCCTTTGGCTGATCGGAAGACGAGCTTGTCTCTTAGGGGGTTGAAGACGATATTTGGATAATTCCATGCAGCGATAAATTTGTTGCCAGCCACGAAAGCCGGATCCTCGCTGTTGCTTGTGGTGCAGAAAGTGTTTTCTACATAAGGGGCGGTTGGCACGGTAGAGGGCACTCCAGAGACAATCTCCCCGATATTGCTATTTCGGTCTACGTTCACTACTATCGTACCTTCTCCTTTAACTGCCAATCTGCAAGAAGTTTGGCCACTTGAAAGCACCAAGTTTGGATTGGTTTGGCTTGCTACATAATTTTCTCCTCCGGCTACGTTACCGCAACCATACATCCAGACGGTGTAGGTGAGGTAAATCACCTTGCCAGACAAGCAGGGGTTTATGGTAAAGGTTTTACTACCCGTGTAGCTATTCATAAATCCTTGAGATGGAGTGGGTCCAAAACCACCCGGGGCAATATTTTGGGTGCAGTCTCTTATGGCGGCGAGTTCTGTCGCATTGCCTCTGTCAAATGGTCCGCTGATCCAAATGTTGGAATCAAAAGCGTGTCCTGCCGGTTGCCCCCTATACATTGATTTCCAATCAATCTGCAGGGTGTCTCCGGCGCTTGCGTTGATGGTTATACCGCAGGATGTGCCGGCTGTTTCGTTGGCGTTGCACCCGGCCTGATCTGTGTTGCTACCCGTGCCTATGCCGACCGAACCCTGTCGGACAACCTGGCCGGAAGAATTTCTTCGGGTATAGGAGAGTCCGCCTTCAATGTCAGAAAAGCTTGCGAGCAAGATGCCGGGAGATGTGCTGGGGAGTTGGGAAGTGGAAGAAGGTTGGGCTATGGTTATTCTTGTTGCCCCGTATGAGTATCCGAAACAGTCAGTTTGAGGTTTGAGCCCTGTGCCGGTGCTACCGCTTACGCCGAATATGGTCTGGGTTTGAGTGGCATTTAGAGTAACTCTACTGCTTGTTGGGTCTTGAGCTAGACCGCAACCTCCATAAAGACTTCCGATGACCGTGTTGCTGGCCGCCGGCATGTGGGGGGTAACGTAAACAATATAATCACCGGGAGCCATGTTTTGGCCGAGAGTTTTTCCTACGATCCAATTATAAGATCCGCATCCTGTCTTGTATGGATCGCCCCCACCTCGGGTGCTGTTGTTGCAGTCGGATATAAGACCTCCCGCTTCTCCTCCAGTGGCGATAAGTTGTTTATTTGTTACAAAATCTGGATGCTTGCCAGTGTTGCCTGAAAGTGGCGCGATCCATATATCCACAAGAGAAGAAAAGAAGGAACCTTGGATTTGTGTTTCTTGAGACCAATTTATCATTGCTCTACTGCCTTGATTTAATGCTCCCGTGGTCTGCAGTCCATCTGAACCTATCGGGTTTATTGTAACTGGCCAAGATTGATTTGATTTGAGAACAAAGAATCTTATTTTTGTAATGGCTTTTTGGGTACCAGATGACGTTGTTTTTGTTGTGGTGATGGTCGAAGTGTAATCACCGGCTGATCTCGCAGAACCTTCAAGTACTCCATCTGTTACAGCTCCTCTGTCATTTGAACAGCTTTGTCTAAAGGTTATTCCGGAAGGAAGATTCCATGACCTTTGAACCTGCAAGCTGGAGTCGTTGCAACCCAAGTTGCTATAATAGCCCACCCAAGTCAAAAACTTTCTACCCTCTGTGGCGTAAACCCAGATTTCTCTGGTTAATGTTCCATTTTCAAGCACTTCTGTGCCATCGACTCCACCCGCAAGACTGTGAAATACTCTGTTATATGTTGGGTTTGTTACTACGAGTAACGGCTCTGCCGCTTGGCGGATGCCACCTTCCAAATTTGCGTTAGTTCCAACGGAGAAAAATAACGGCCCGGATGTTGGGGTTGGGGTGGTGGCGTTGGTTGTAGCTGTCGTGTTGGCGCCCGTTGTTCCTGTTGGGGGGATGTTTATGTTAGTCAACGACACTCCTTGAGAAGAAAGTTGCTGTATCAACATCTGTACTAGAGCCAGCAATTGATTGATCTGTGCTTGCAAATCAGAATTTGAGCCACTGGTTATTGTGCTGGGGGTAGAATCAGGTAAAGATGTCGCCACCTCTATTTTTGTGCCGCCTCTTGATATCGGTATTTCGGATGTTGCCATTATATTACCGTTCGCGTCTCTACTGTTAAAGGATATTGTTCTTATGGCAACGCAATCCGGGTCGGTGCTTGCGTCAGGATTTGGGCCACATACTGCTCCGGGAGAGGAATAATATCTAAAGGTATATCTGGTTGCTGGTTCAAGCTGTACTACCAACGGATCGTTCATTGTTTTTTCTCTTGGCGCTGGGTCAAGCTGTGTTACGTAGGCATATTGGTTTGTCGCAGGAGAAACTGTTACTCTGCCAGAATCGTCCTTCGTTCTTTTCCACATAAAACGATACGTCCATTTGCCATTGCTGAAAGATACAGCCTGCACCTGCAAAAGAAAGTTGAAGTCATTTGAATCCGTGAGTGTCGACGGCTGGTATGGCGCTGTTTGTGCGGATGCATCGATTGATCCAGAGAGTCCTACCAAAACGGCTAAGGCAAAAGAAACAGAAAGAAGCCATACTTTTGGAAGCGTTTTTTTAATTTTTTCCATATTATAATTTATAAAAGTTGAATGCTAATAAATATAGTGTATTAAACACACATCAATGAAATTATCGCACATGTAAATTGGGGGTGTCTATGCACTTTGTGTATAAGTTGCTAAAATGCAGGACACTTATGTCTTGGCACACAAGCTCTGCAACAGAGGTTTTGGAAAAGCTTCATTCGCGCGAAAGCGGGCTATCTGAAAAAGAGGCCTCCGAACGACTCAAGATTTATGGGGCAAATAGGTTGCCCGAGGGCAAGGTTGATAGTCTGGCGACAATTTTTTTCAGGCAATTCCAAAGCCCGTTGATATATGTTCTCTTTGCGGCGGCATTTATGGTTTTTGCGATGGGTGAAAAAGTTGACGCTCTTATAATAGCCATTGTCTTGGTTTTCAATGCAGTTGTCGGCGCTTTTCAAGAGGGGAAGGCGCAAAATACTTTGCTTGCGCTGAAGAAATTTACAGAAACTGCCGCTACGGTTTTAAGAGGAGATAAAGAGATTGTAATCAAGGGCGGAGATGTTGTGCCGGGGGATGTCGTGGTCCTTCAAGAGGGCGAAAAAGTTCCGGCTGATGCTCGGATCATACTCGATAACACCTTAAAAATAGATGAAGCGTCGCTTACCGGAGAATCAGGGCCGGTTCTAAAATCCGGGGCGATGATAACCGTAAAAAACGTTCCCATTGTAGATCAAAAAAACATGGTCTTTAAAGGAACCAATGTACTTTCCGGCAATGGAGTGGCTGTGGTGGTCGCGACCGGCATATCAACCGAGATAGGCAAAATAGCCCAAAAAATAAATGCTATCGACACCGAAATTCCTCTGAAAACGAACATCAGGTATCTTTCAAGGGCAATAATTGTCGCAGTCTTTGTCTTGAGTGTAGTTCTTGTTGGTGTCGGGGTGTTAACTGGTAAGCCACTCCAATATATGTTTACAACAACGGTAGCTCTCGCTGTCTCCGTCATACCGGAGGGTTTGCCGATAGTTATAACTCTGGTTCTTGCGACTGGGGTGAGGCGTATGTCTCGCCACCATGTTTTAGTAAAACGCTTGCAGGCCGTTGAGGCCTTGGGACAAACCAAAATTGTTGCCGTAGACAAAACAGGAACGCTAACCAGAAATGAAATGGTGGTACGGCGAGTTTTTACTGGTGGCAAAGATTTTGAAGTTACTGGCAGTGGGTATGAACCGAAGGGGGAGTTGCTGTTGGCTGGAAAAATGATTGACCCATTGAGCCACCCGGAGCTTTTGTTTATAGGCAAGATATCGGCTTTTTGCACCAATGCCAAAATGTCTTGGGTTGAGGAGTCCAACAAGTGGAGGACTGCCGGTGATCCGACTGAAGTCGCCATGCTTTCTTTTTCCCAAAAAATCGGTTTCTCGCGAGACGTTTTGGATCATGAATATCCGAAAAAATTTGAACAACCTTTTGACTACGCAAAAAAATATCACGCTACGGAAAGAGTTGTGGACGGCAAAAATTTCATCTCAGTTGTCGGGGCGCCGGAGAAAATCATAGACATGTGTTCATTTGTTTGGGGAGAAAATGAACTCACAGCTCTTGATAAAGAAAAAAGACAAGCATTGGAAGAAGTTTTCTATCGATTTGCCAAAGATGGACTGCGAGTGGTGGCTTGTGCTGTAAATCAAAATTCAGACAAAGAAAGCGGAATTGAAAACTTAACCAACCTTTCTTTTGTGGGTTTTTTGGGAATGAGCGATGCCTTGAGGGAAGAGGTGAAAGAAGCCGTTCTAAGTGTCCGCCAAGCCGGAATGCGTCCGGTGATGATAACCGGAGATCACCGGCTTACTGCCGAATCCATAGGCCGAGAGGCGGGTATTTTTCGTGATGGAGACCATATCCTTACGGGCGAAGAAATAGATTTGATGTCTGAAGATGATCTTTTGGCTAAACTTAAAAACACAACTATTTTTGCTCGCGTTACGCCCGAACACAAACTAAGGATAATCGAATTGTTTAGGAAGCGCGGTGAAATAGTTGCCATGACTGGAGACGGGGTCAACGATGCGCCTTCTTTGGTTGCGGCCGATTTGGGCGTGGCTATGGGCCAAATCGGAACCGAAGTCGCCAAAGAGGCAAGCGATCTGGTGCTTCTAAATGATGATTTTACCGGCATAGTTCGCGCCGCCGAAGAGGGAAGAAGCATTTACAAAACAATCAAAAAGGTAATTCTCTATCTTTTTTCCACCAGTCTTGGTGAAATTTTGGTAATAACCACAGCAATATTTTCCGGCTACCCTCTACCTCTTCTTGCGACTCAAATCATCTGGCTAAATTTTGTTACAGACGGTTTTTTGACTATTGCTCTGGCCATGGAGCCGAAAGAAGGCGTTTTGATGAAGGAGGCATTTAAAACTCCGAAGAAGTGGATTGTTGATAAGTTGATGGCGGTAAGGATGATGTCGATGTCTATTCCCATGGCTCTCGGAACTTTTTGGGTTTTTCTGGATCACATTGATATTTCTTCGGAATTAGGTATTGCCAAAGCTCAAACCATGGCTCTGGTTACGCTCGCCGTTTTTCAGTGGTTCAATGCTTGGAATTGCCGATCGGAAAACAAGTCGGTTTTCCGGATGAATCCTTTTTCAAATCCGTCTCTGGTGGCGGCAACATTTATCGTTGTAGCACTCCAGATTTTTGCTCTTGAAAATTCTTTTATGCAGAAAGTTCTCCACCTCGTTCCTTTGTCGCCCAAAGATTGGCTCTATATTGTTCCAATAGCCGCATCGGTGGTTTTAGTAGAAGAAATCAGAAAATTTTTTTACAGAATAAAGTTTAAAACTGAAGAATAATATGAAGTATTTGGGAATTGATTTTGGAAGTAAAAGGGTTGGTATCGCAGTCTCTGATGAGACTAATACCCTTGCTTTCCCTCGTTGTGTTTTGGAAAACAACAAAAAACTCTTGGAGGAAGTTTGGAAAATAGCCAAAGAAGAAAATGCCGAAAAAATAATTTTGGGCGAATCAAAAAACTTCAAAGGAGAACCGAATCCGATAATGCGTGAAATAGAAAAATTTAAAAAAAATTTGGAAGAAAAATTTTTGAAAGAAAGATTTCCCACTGAAATATTTTTTGAACCAGAATTCATGACTTCTTCCCAGGCAGAACATCTACAGGGCAAAAACCGTCTCCATGACGCTTCTGCCGCCGCGATTATCCTCCAATCTTTCATAGACAAAAATTGATTGTGATATAATTTCTGCATGAAGTTCGAGCGCGTTTTAAAATATTTTCCTTTACCGCAATTTGTTTCTCCTGGGCACATCGGCATGTCCTTTTCTAGCTCAAGTGTAAAGGCAATGTTTCTTGATGGTTCAAACACAAATCCTGAAATAAAAAGCATAATTATTCCGCTAGAGAAGGGTGTAATCTCTGACGGAAAGATAGAAAACCTCAAAGAGCTCGCCACAAAAATTTCCGAGATAAAAAAGTTTTTTTCCTCGGAATCTTTCGTGTCGTTTGCTATTCCGGACGAGCTAATCTATCTATTTAGGACATCCGCCCCACTTGCGAAGGGGAGCAGTGTCACCGAAGCTTTGGCGTTTTCCATAGAAGAAAATGTGCCACTTCCTCTTTCCGAAACCATATTTGATTTTGAACCGCTAGGAGTCCGTCAGTTGGGCTCCGAATACGGAGCGGATGTTGTAGTGGCCGCGTCGGTAAAAAAGGAAGTTGAAAAATTTTCGGAAGCAATCAAGCTTGGAGGCCTCAACCCTGCAGGTGCAGTGCATGAATCTCAAGCTATAGCCAACGCTCTAATGCCGAAAAATTTTTCCGGATCCGCCTGTATTGTTCACGCAAGAAAAGACAGGATTGGAATTTATCTGGTGAGAAATTCTGCGGTCATCTTTTCGACTCTAAGATATGTATATGAAGGGACTTATGAGCATAATTTTCTTGATGAGTACGACAAATTTCTCGAGTATTCCTCAAGGTATGAAAAAGAGGAGAAGTCGCCCATAAAAATAGTATTTGTTTGCGGGGAATTTGAGTTTGCCCAAAAAACTGTAGAGTCGGTTTCCAAAAAAGATTTATCAAAAAGAGAAGTAAAGCTCGCAAATGTCTGGTCAAATGTGCTTGAGATAAATGAAAAAACCCCAAGTTTGAGCTACGAGGAGTCGATAAATTTTGCTGGGCCGGTCGGAGCGGCGCTTTCAAATACTTTATAAATAATGCGTGCAAAATGAATCTCTTGCCACAAACAGATAAAGATGCGATAAGACACGGCCTTAAGTTGAGGTTTATTATTGTGGCAAATGTTTTTATTTCTGTGTCGATGATCATCGGGACCATCATGCTCCTGCCACCGTTTTTTTTGACCAAGGTCCAATTCGACAACGCGGTTTCGGATAATTCTTCAACAAGGGTCGAAGACGCAGAGTTGACAAAATCTTACCTTTTGATTCCAAACGAAATAGAGTCTAAATTGGAGCTTATGGGAGAAGCAATGACAAAAACTTCCGCTCTGGATGTTTTTTCAAAAATAGTCTCGCCCATCTCTTCGGAAATAACTTTAAAATCCATTACTTTTCGAAGGCAAGCGGAAAAATCCAAACAAAACATGAGCGTCGTTATATCGGGGATTTCTAAAGACAGAGAGTCTCTGGTTGATTTCAGCGATGCCTTAAACAAGTTGGAGGGTTTTGAATCGGTCGAGGTGCCGGTCGGGAGTTTTACCAAGGATAGAGATGTTCCTTTCTCAATGAACCTTACTATAAAAAACGAGTCTAATTAGAACAGAAACAATATGAAAAATTGGATTCCTAAAAAAACTCTAATCATTGCTTCGTCTGTTGCAGCGGGATTGTCAGTGGCCATCTATGTTTTAGGACTGTTTTTGGTGAATTCTGAAATAGCTAAAATTGAGACCTATTATGGTGACTCTGAATCGAAGCTAGGGAGAGAAAAGAGAGTTGCCGCGATAAAAACCGCCTCGGAAGCTTACAAGGAAGAGATTGATGTGCTCCGCAATTTTTTCATCGAAAAAGGAGATGAGGTTAAATTTATAGAGACAATAGAAGAAGCCGCAAATGTTTCTGGTTTAAAGTTTGAAATTAGCGCTCTTGATGTCAAATCCGATCAGCCCAAATCTACAAAAGAGGATGTTGTGGTAAGGATGAATGTAGAAGGTGGTTGGCAGGAGACGATGATTTTTTTAGAAAAAATCGAGAAAATGACTTTTGGGGTTTTGGTTAGAGAAATCAGTTTGGACGCCAAGTCTTTAGGTGTTTGGTCGGGCTTTATAGAATTCGTAGTTTTTAGGAACAAATAAAATGAATTTTTTTAAATTTAAAAAAAATAAAATTCCTTCCGTCGAGTCGGCAAGGCCACCGATTTTCAATGATGCCAAGTGGTGGACCGTGATCCTCA
>DATDVC010000003.1:0-2721 GCA_036517695.1 Minisyncoccota bacterium | reverse complement strand
TTGCGTTCTACTACTGGGGTCAAACATAGCCATCACTTTCATCATATCGTCGTTATCCTCCTCATGGAAAATGGCGTCCCGGACATGATCCAAAGTAAAATCGCTCTCGGTCTCCTTGAGCATACCCACAAGCTCCTGCTCGATCTCTTTCCGGCGTTCAAGAATTTGTTGCTTTGATTCGATTTCCATAAAATTTTAAGATTGTCCGCCTTCCATGATTGAAATAAATTTTTGAAGTTCTGACACTCTATTTTTCTGCTTATCTAATACTGATTTAGGCAAAATTTTTCCGTATCCAGCTAATTCTGTTCGCTTTTTCTTGTCCAGATAATTTGATTCAAACTCGTTTTTGCACCAGCTTGATTGCTTATCAGAATAATTTTTGCCGTCATTGAGAATAGCCAGCAAGATTGCTTCCAAACAAGGCGTATTCTCTATCAATTCAACATTCCTATTTTTCGCTTCCTGTCTTGCTCGTCGCATTTCTGTGTCTCCCTTGTCGTTATCTAACACGACCATTCTATTATCAAAACCACCCGGAGCATTTGAAGCGTCAATAATTATATTTACGGCATTCCCACCCTTGCCATTTCTGATAGTCACAGCCACGCCACTATCGCGAGCATACAATCCCTTTAAGTATTTTAGAAACATCTCCTCGCCAAGCCCCTCGCCATACATGAGCAAGGTCTGGCTGGCGGCTCGACGTTTTTTCTTGTATGGATTCGTTCGGGACATAGTTGTATTTAGATTTTGGGTACGGCTCCATAGGCTCCAGCTAGATATTTTGTATAGTAGTTTTCATCTGCCCGGACATTTGCCATTTCATCTAACCGCCATGACTCGCTAAATCCTTTTTCATTTTTTTCTACAAGAACAATTTGATATTTATCCAGGGCGCTTAAGACTAAATGACTATGGGTGCTAAAAAGCAGCTGGGCATTTTTAGGGTTGGTTTCTGGTTGGACAAAGAGATTAAAAAGCGCCATAACCATCTCAGGGTGCAAATTAACATCAAACTCGTCCAAAATTGCTATACCGCCTTGGGATAGTACCAACAAAATCGTTTTAAGTAAAATGAAAAGCTGTTTTGTCCCGGAGGATTCATATTGAATAGGCAGGAGCTGCTTTTGTCCATTAAAGGTATGAGTTGCATGTATATTTTTTATGGTAAGCTGACCGGCTTGTTCTTCTTTTTCAAAATTTATTCCATCTAAGCCAAGATCAAAACGGGAGAGGAGCTTTTCCGCTTCCTTTTTTAGGGCATCATTTTGGCTATAAAAAACCAACGCTTCAAACCATTGTGGCATACCGTTATTAAGCATAGAATCGCCTACCCAACCTGACTCCATAGCGTTCGTTTCTATTTTCTGCCAAAATTTGGATATTTGCTGGCTCTCTTCGTGATTCAACCGAGCTGCTGTGCTTATAACGCTGGCGTTTGAACGAAGTAAATTTTCCGAGCCTTTGGGTAAACCAAAATTTTCACCCTCAAAATCATAACGGTTAGTCTCTTTGTTCCAGATACGTGAAAAGATTTGTTTAGTTCCTTTTTTTTCTTTGACAAAACTTGTAAGCTCTAAGTTTTCGGAAAGGATTTTTTTCTTATCTAGAATAAAACTGTAGCTGTATATTTTTCCGTCAATTTCAAAAACAACCGAAAGCTCGCTGGGTTGATTTTTATCTTCGCCAAATGCAAATCCCTGCAAGGCAATTGGCGCGTCAGGATTCATGGTAAATGAGTCAACAATTAGCCACTTAAAAAACGGCAAAATTTTAAGCAAGTTGGTTTTGCCAGAAGCGTTTGCCCCAATTACCGCCTCTACTTTTGAGAGACGACTACCCGACGGACTGGTAAAATAGCCATTATTTTTAGGCGCATTATCGTTTACCTCAAAATCGACAGTAGCTTCCTCTAAAAAGGAGTAAAAATTTTTACAAGAAAATGAATGAATCATAAATTTCCTTAAAATTAAACTTTAATTCGACTACTTAGATATTAGCACGGTTTATATATTTTTGCAAGCTTTATACGAATTTTTGTATAAAATGCTCTAAAAATGCTTATTTTTGACCATTTTATTACTTTTTATAATACTTTTCCACAGGATTCAAAGGTAAAATAGTAAAAGCAGGTTATTAAAAAAGAAGCGCCGTGTCCCACTGCCTAAGTGGGGCGTGCGCTCTAAGCTCCTATTGCCACCGGAAACCGGCATAAAACCCAACCTGCTTGTTGGCTTCTGTATCCACGAATGAAAACAATGGGGACATGACCCATTAATTAGCCACGCCTAGGATGCCCCATAACCACTCTATTTAAATTTCCAAATAAAATTCAATTATCCACTCAATGCCGTATTTGTCCCTAAACATGCCAAAATATGACCCCCAATGACCATCACTCATTGGTACTTCAATTTTTCCGCCAGAAGAAAGGCCATTAAATAGCTTGTCCGCCTCTTCTTTGCTTTCCGTGTGGCTCGGTTACTTTGTTTACCTGTTTCCTTTTGCTCGATTGTGTGTCTTGCACAACATCTCACAATTTTTGGCAGTTGTTTTGCCACCCTTGCTCCAAGCTGATACATGATCGGCTTCCATTTCACCAAAACTCCAAATCTTTCCCTTGTTCGCATCGTGGCCGACAGCACAGAGAGGACAATTTGATTCTTCTTTTTTCTTTGCTTTGGCGGTTTGTAATTCGTAAGTAGATCTTTTAGTCGC
>DATDVC010000002.1:0-15086 GCA_036517695.1 Minisyncoccota bacterium | reverse complement strand
TAAATAGCATTAAAAATAAGGTTCAATTCTTTTGCTTCAATCCACAATTTTCGAGCATCGTCTGCTTTTTCTGGCACAGCTACTGCGGACATACGCAGAAAATGTTTTGATTCGCGAGATTCTTTTTTGCAGATTCCAATTTTGTGTTTAAAATCTTTCGGGCTTTCCGCATCATCCGCTTCACAATAGTTTGCTCCCACCGAAGTTGCACAGCCAATAAGTTGATCGATAATCCTTTTAGTCATTTCTCCTTTTGGCAAGTTTCTGCAAAATTTGATTACATCTTCTCCAAACTTCGCCGTCCTTTCTTCTAAGTCATAGATTTTCCCATTGGGTTTTTCCTCATTGTTCATTTTTTAGAGTACTTAGGTTAATTAGAATAATTAGGTTAATTTTCTAAAAGTGCTTCCCTCGTATACTCATTTCTCGGATCCCAAAGCATCCAGCTATCAAGACCGGCGTCGTAGGTGGCTTGGATTTGCTTGCGGACCATATCGCTCGTATAGGGCACTGGATAATCAAAATCTTGAAGCCACGGACGAAGTTGGAGAGGGTTTATTCTTTTCATAAGATAGTAATCTGGCTCGGTAGTGGTGGCTTGCCCTGAGCTTGTCGAACGGGTGGTAGTTGATACTTCGCTAAGCAAGAAAATTGCTCTGCTAACCGCGCTTTGCATACTAAAATTAACAATCTCATACGGCACCTTGTTGGGATCAGGCCAGCCGTTAAATTTGGGCGGATAATGCGAAGGGTAAACCATGGGAGCGACATAGTCGAAATTTTCCAGAGCATACTCCAACACTTGACCAATATTCAAATCATCGGTATTGGTCGTTGTCATGCCAAATATGTCAGCCGAGGTTATGACACCCGTGCCAAAAAGTCTGGAGTCAACATATCTGAAAAATTCTCTTAGCGTCTCTTTTTTGGATCCGCCAGCTGGCAGAGATCCGGTGTGGGAAAAATAAATGTCGTTCATGTCACCGTCCGATGGAAATCTTATGTAGTCAAAATTTATCTCATCAAATCCGATTGAGTAAGAAGAAGTGGCTATAGCAAGAATGTAGTCCCAAAATGGCTTGGCGCCAACATCGACGAATGAAAGGCCTTTCCTGTCTTTCCAAACGGCTTCTTTGTCAGAGAGCTTTTTAACCGCAAGTTCCGGATGAAGCTTGGTATAAAGCGGGTCTTGAAAAACCGTAATGCGCCCAATCACATAAATATTTTTGTCGTGCAACTCTTCGACAAATTCTTTCATATCGTTGACCTGACATCCGGAACCTTTGGCGCTCACTGCATCAATCTCCGGATTCATGGTCTTAAAAGAAACGGTGCCGGTGTAATCTTTTATGTCTATAACAAGCGAGTTCAATTCTGTATCCTCTATCAACTTAACCAAATTCTTCCTAAGATCGGACCTCGAAGCGAAGCATTGGGTCATGTAGACGGCCTTCACCGGCTTTGGGGTTTTGACGTGTTTTACTTTTTTCTCCACTACGTCAGGGGTGTTTTTGTTTGGCGCTTCAGGCGGAGCGTTATAAGAAAATTCTCCCGATAAATTAAAGGAGTAAACAAAAAGGCCGGCGAGCGCCGTTAGTAAAAAAGAGCCTGCTATTTTCCCTGTTCTTTTCATTTTTAAGCTTTTACCTCAAATCTCCAAGATCAGATGAGTCACTGCTTATATTGTCGACAAATTCTTCATCTTTTGGAAATTTTTTTCTTTTTGAAATTTTGGATTTGGTTTGAAGCTTTTTGAGTATCATAGGCCCCATGCCGGTCAGGGCGAGGAAGATTCCGGAGAGAGCGATTAAAATATTTTTCCAAACTCCGGGAAACCCCAAGAATGGCAGGATGGCAATCCATATGCCGAGAGAGATATAAAAACTGCTTTTCATTTAAAAAGTATATCGCAAGTTCTCTCAAACCAAAAACTGTTGAAAAGTTAAAGCCCCCGCACCTTCTTCAGATGCGAGGGACTTTGTCGGGCGCATGGCCCAAGGAGCGATTACTAGGAAGCACGGATAAGCCGGACATTGGCATACGCACCATTGGCTGCTGCCTTAACCGCTGCGGTAATCTCCGGATCCTCCGGTTTGTTTTCGTGATGGTATTTCCGCGGCTTCGTCTCAACTTTACGTGCCTCACCCGTCTCATGGCGAGATACGAATTTATATGTGCACCTGCCGTCGCTGTAGTGTTGCGGATACAGCTTCGCCGCGAGACCGTGGGGAATGTTTTGGCGGTTCCCTTCTTGGGTGAAGGGTATGATCTTTCGGAGAAGTTGGTAGACCTTGGCTATTTCCACCCTCTTCTCCTCATTGAAATGATCCAGCACCAGAAGTGCCATCCCCAGCGACTCGCACGCCTTTCCGTCTCTGAACAAGTCAGTGCCGGGCAGGACAGAGAGAGAGCGCTTGATGCAGTGCATCCCGAGAGGTCCGGCCGGGTCGCCTCCTCGCTCCAGAAACTTCTCAACGAGCGACTGGAAGATCACCGGCCGATAGTGATCATGCTTCAGAAAAAGCTCTTCGGCTTTTTTGCAAGAAATCTCCGGGTCAGTCACAACGATCATCATCGCCGATGTGATCTTATTCACCTGATTCAGCGAAATCTTCCCTTCTTCCAACACCCCAACCGCCCAGTTACGACGCTTTGTCTTCTTTTCTTCTTCTTCTCTTGCCTGGGCGGCGGCAGCGTCCGCCTGCTGTTGTGCAAAAAGCTGATCTAGATGCGCATTTTGCGCATTGCAAACCGCATCCAATTCATCAAAAAAACCCATGATATTCCCTTGTATCCTTTCTAGATGTCAAAAGCATATCGCCCGACTTCTATGGGGGATTATACACCTATAAAAATATTTGTCAAGCCCAAAAAATCCTTATTTTGCAACGAAAAACCCGACATTCCCACACCTAAGTGTCATGTCGGGTCAAAAAAGTCTTTTGCCGTTTGTGTTTATTCTTATTTGTTTCCAAAGTTCACAAGCAACAAGACGCGTAAACGCTTTCCTCCTCCATGGTTTTTCCAAGTGGTATTGAGTAAGAGTTAGATGATTTTCCGGTCTCATTACCGGCCGGTCAATCATCTCCTTGGGGACAGCAGGCAAGTATCCCCTTTCCCATAATGCCTTATATTCTCGAGAAAGAATCCACCTACCGCACTCAGGATTTTTAACACTGTGCTCGAAAAAGATTCTACTGTGGGCAAATAGATCCCCCTGTAAATTCAACTCCGAATACACTAAACCCTCCGATGATTCAATCCAATAATCTCTCAGTCGTTCAAACAATTCTGGATTGATCCACCGTGCGTCAATAGTTACCACGACACTCTCGTATCCGCGGCAATAAGGCAGATAAAATAACGCGTCAGTCTCGTAGTATTTATCAGCGTTAGTGCCGATTAAAGAGAAAAGACGAAGTCCGGAAGTTGAAACCCCAAGCAGAGCAAGTTCTTTTTTTACCCCCAAATACATAGCCTTAGCCACGTGGGTCTTCGGACATCGTCTGTGAGTCTTGCTTCTTGAAAGATGTCTTATAATTCTGCTTACATCCTCCGTAAAACCTCTGGGTTTGGACAACCCTAGTTCAAGAATGATTTCTTCTGGTTCCCCAAAAAGAGCTCGTTCAAAACTTTCTCCATCGCCGAATAATTGCATATCATGGTACACTCCTATTTACAGGCTACCAAAAGTATTGCTAAAAAGCAATAGGTGGGGGTGGTTTGGTTCCCTCCCCTTTGGGGAGGGCTAGGGAGGGGCTACTTCCTCCTCCGATTATTGATTTCCACCAAAAGCGGGGCGGCAAGAAAGATTGAGGAGTAAACTCCGGCGATGGTGCCGATTATGAGCGTCAGTATGAAAAATTTGACAGATGCGCTACCCAAAACAAGAAGCGAGACTAGGACCAAAAAGACCGTGAGTGAAGTATTTATTGATCGGCCATAAGTTTGAGACAAGCTTTTCCCCACTGTATTTTCAAAAGACTCCCCTAAATTTCGTTCCTGATTTTCTTTCAAATTTTCCCGAATACGATCGAAGATTATTATCGTGTCATTTATAGAATACCCCAAAAGAGAAAGGAGGGCTGTCACAAACAGCGCATCAACTTCCATTCCAAGAAATTTGCCGAAAATAACCGCCGCCACGGCAGGTATTGTAATGTCATGGATCAGAGCAACGATAGAGACGAAACCATAAACCCAAGAGGAAACGCCTTTTCCTTTTGAAAAAGAGACGCCTCTAAAAGCATAGGCAATGAAAAGTATTGTGATTATTATGATCACAACTATAGCGACCCAAGCTTTTTCAGTAAGTTCTTTGCCAATTGTCGGTCCGACGGAATTTAGTCTCTCAAGTTCGTATGGGTAAGCATTGTTGACGCTCATGGCAGACTTTAGCAACTCCTGATCATCTGCCGACAAATCTTTCATCCTTACTATAAAGCCAGTCTCCCCCGCTCTGCGCACAGAAGCATCGCCTAAATTGAGGCCCTTTAGAGCTTCCTCTATGACTGATTTTTCGGGAACATTTTCCGTATATTTAACTTCAACGATAGTGCCACCCTTAAAATCAGTCCCGACGTTGAATCCCCAAATCAACATCAAGGTATAAGAAACCAGTAGCATGACGCCTGAAATTGCAAAAAATATTTTTCTGTTTTTTACTGCAAACATTTTAATTTTTCAGATAAATCGAAAACATAAAAATTCTTGATACAAACATGGAGCTCCAGACCGACACTAAAGTTCCCAGACCCAAAACAAGGGCAAAGCCTTCGACGCTTGACGTGCCAAACCAAAACAGGACTATGGCTCCTAAAAAGGTAGTTAACTGGCCGTCTCTGATTGCAGACCAGGCATGTTTGAAAGATTCGCCAACGGCTTCCGCGCCTCCTACATTTCTGGTCTTCAGCTCTTTGAGTCGCTCGAAAATTATTATGTTGGCGTCTATCGCCATGCCTATAGATATGATAAACCCTGCGATACCCGCGGCTGTGAGCGTCACTGGAATAATTTTAAATAAAAGAAGCATAGCGATCACGTAAACAGAAAGAGCCAACACAGAAATAAATCCGGGCAGTCTATACCAAACAATCATAAATAGAGCGACAAGCAAAAGACCTACCACTGCGGCCTTAACCCCACTTGAAAGCGCTTCCCCGCCGAGGGTCGCCCCTATGGTTTCGGTGCCGATAAGTTCGACCGGCATCGGCAATGCTCCATAATTCAAGTCTCTGACAATCTGCTTGGCCTCATCAACCGTAAAGCTCCCCGTTATCACCGCCTCTCCTCCCGATATCTCTTCTTTGATATACGGAGCCTGAAGCAAAATTCCGTCAAGAAAAATGCCCAGCACTTTACCGGTGTTTTCTCGAGTGATTTGGGAAAATAAAACTTGCCCTTCAGAATTAAATTTGAGGCCGACTATCGGAGCAGATCCAATCTGATTGCTGTCAAACCTCAACTCTGCCCTCTCTAGCCTACTGCCGGAAAGACCGGTTGAAACGAATTCTCCGGAATCCTGGTTTAAAAGTTTAAATTCCAAAATCGGCGTCTCTCCTATTTTTTTGACTGCTTCATCCACATCGGTCACTCCCGGAAGTTCTACGATAAGTCTTTGTTCTTTTTCTCCCTCAAAAGCGCCTCCCTGCTCAACTTGGACAATGGGCTCCGCCACACCAAAAAGATTGACTCTGCGCTCAATTGTATCTCTCAAAGAAGTCATGGCGCTTTCAATATCGCCCGAATCAACACCTGAAGTATCTGCTCTATAAACCAAGTGAGTGCCACCGGAAAGATCAAGGCCTAACTTGAAAGGCGCACCATTAAACACGAAAAAAGCCGCCCAAATCGAGCACGCAATAACAACAATAGACCAAAATCTGTATTTCGTCATTTTGAGTATCCTACCACACCATCCTCCCTTTTTCTAATCTCCCTCCAACTCCCTCTTTATTTTAAAGAGGGAGTGACTACTGTTCTTTAATTAGCGATTTAATTTTAATATGCAACATTAACAAAGTTTCTTTTGTGTTCTTCAAAACATCATCATTCCAAAATCGTATCACTTGGATATCCAAACTTTCCAGATATTTTTCTCTGTCTCTATCATAAAGTTTATTTTCTTTATGAACTTCTCCATCCAATTCAATTCCCAACCTGATTTTAGGACAATAAAAATCCAAAATATAGGGACCAGCACTATACTGTCTTAAAAATCTTAGCCCAAAAATTTTATCTTTAGAAATATTTTTCCATAATAACTTTTCGGCTGGGGTTTGGTTTTTTCGTAGATCTCTTCGTCTTTCTTTTAGAGTTTTATGGTTGTAGAGAAATTTGGAGTCCATGGGGGCATTATAACTTATATCACCACTTCTAATCCCCCTAACCCCCTTTACTTTAAAGGGGGAACCGCGCAACTCATTGTTTAACTACTGAATAATAAATAGCAGTCACCCCCTCTTTAGAGTAAAGAGGGGGACGGGGGGAGATTAGGAAAATAAGAAAAGACTACACCCCACTCCTAGATAGTAGCGCCTTGATAGTTTTGAGAGCAATCTTGAGATCAAGCATGAAGGAACGGTTTTTGATGTAGTAGAGATCATAAGAAAGCTTTCGGCGAGTCTTTTCGCTATCGGCCACTACCTTCGGCGGATCTTTGTGATAAAGCTGTGCCCAACCCGAAAGCCCCGGCTTGATCAAATGCCGGACATTATAATAAGAAATTTCATCTTCGTAATGTTTAACCAAAGAAGGAATTTCAGGCCTCGGACCTATCATTGAAAGATCTCCTTTCAAAACGCTCCACAATTGCGGAAGCTCGTCTATGCGGAGAGCGCGAATCCACTTGCCCACTCTGGTAACTTTTGCCTCGCTTTGTTCGGCATCTTCGCTTCGCTTCGCGCTTACAGCATCTTCGCTTCGCTTCGACATACTTCTAAATTTTTTTATCTTTATGATTTTATTATTCTTACCTATCCTTTCTTGTTCGAAAAATACTTGACCTCCATCGTCAAGTTTTATGGCCAACACTACAAACGGATAAACCAACAAGGAAACCAGGCCGATCACTAAGCCGAGTATTATGTCCATGACTCTTTTTAAGCCGTCATAGGTAATGCGAGTTTCAGTGGATATATTTTCCAAAAACCAGTTATATCTGACTAAAGAGAGGGGCACTGAATCAAAAATATCCTCATAAACTTTATACATGTCTATGAACTTAACTTTTGAGAATATGAGATTGTAAAGATGGGGCAAGATCGGTTCCACTTTTTCATTTTTCAAATCTATGGCGATAATCTGGATTTCTTCCGAATAAATCCTTTGCAAAATTTCTTCTTGAAAATCCAGCCCCTCGATGTCATCGAGGTCGATAGAGGAAACAAACTCGAGACTGTAGCGAGGATTGCCATTAACCTCTTCCAAAAGCTCTTTCATTTCGGAGCCGCTACCAATCAAGATGCCGCGCTCTTTTTTGTAGCTTCTAAAAAGCTTATCTCCATAAATCCTCCACAGAAGCACGAGGCCAAAAGAGATAACAAGGTATATAAAAAGATTTGTTTTTGGCGCGATACCGAAGTAAGGTATGAAATAAAAAAACAGCACCGCGATAAAACTGTTTGCAACTTGGGTATGAAGAACAGTTGAAGGCAGACGGCTCTTTAAGATAAGCGTGTGTTTCTCATACAAGCCGGAAATGAAAAAAACCAGAAGCCAAACCGCTATTATTATTGTGAAGGGTAAAAAGTGATAGCCCCAAGTCTTTTCCGTTGGTATTTCCCAGTAGCGCAGAGAGAGAGTGAGCCAAAGAGAAAAATAAAGCAGAGCGGTGTCCACAACAAACAGCAGAGTTGTATCCTTTTTGCGGGAAATCCCCATTGCAGGTAAAATAATACCTCTTATTGAGAATTTGGTCAATTTGTGAGAAAATTGCATCTTGTATGGAAGAGAGCAGAAAAAAAATACTTTTTATCATAACCAAAGGCAATTTTGGCGGGGCGCAGAGATATGTTTACGATCTCGCCACCAATCTCCCCAAAGAAAAGTTTGACGTTGTGGTAGCTTCCGGCATAAAAGAAGGAAAGACGCTTGTTGAAAAACTTCAAGAAAAAAATATAAAAACGATCGAGATTGAAAGCTCGGAAAGAGAAGTAAATTTCAAAAATGATTTTAAGGCCCTAAGGGAGTTGGTAAAAATAATAAAAAAAGAGCGGCCGAACATAGTCCACCTCAACTCTTCAAAAATCGGTTTTCTTGGCGCCTTGGCTTTTTTATATTTTAAATTTTATTCCATAATTCATAATTCATACTCTGTAATTCAATTTATTTTTACCAGTCATGGTTGGTCATTTAAAGAAAAAAATCGTTCTCTTCATTCAAGAATTATTTTTTACATCGCCCATTATCTGACCGTGCTAATTTGTAACCAAACAATAGCCGTATCCCAAAAAACAAAAAAAGATATAGACTTTTTGCCTTTTATCAAAAATAAAATAAAAGTCGTCCATAACGGCATAAGCGGCTTCAAGCTTTTGCTTAAAAGAGAAGCTCTTGAAATACTGCCGAGAGAGAAAAATGAGGTGGTAATATTGAGCCTTTCCGAGCTTCACAAAAACAAAGGGCTCGATGTCGCCATAAAAGGCTTCTCTCTTTTACCGGACGAAATCAAAAACAAAGTCAAATATTTCATAGCTGGAACCGGCGAAGAAAAAGAAAATCTTAAAAAACTGGCGCAAGAATGTGGCGCCGATGGGCGGGTAAAATTTTTGGGGTTTGTAGACAATGCCAAAAAACTTTTATCCGGAGCTGATATCTTTCTGCTTCCGTCAAGAACCGAAAATTTGCCGTTTGCTCTGCTTGAAGCAGGTTTTGCCGGAGTGCCGACAATCGCTACAAACGTTGGCGGAATTCCGGAAGTCATTAAAGACATGCAAAACGGTATTTTAATCCACCCTAAAAATCCAAAAGAAGTGGCAGAGGCCATCATATATCTCATCGACCACAAAGAAAAGCGCAAAGAATTCGCCGCGGAAATCAAAAAAACCGTCACCAACTTTTTTACTCTCGAAAAAATGCTATTTGAAACAGTTTCTGTTTACTTAGACACTAACCACTAATTGCTGGCTACTTTTTACACCACTCCCACAATTTCATTTTTTTCTTTTTCTTTTTCCACTGATCGAGCCGACAATTTTTGTCCCATCAATATGCCTATGGCGAAAAACTCGGCTACCATATGAGACCCCCCATAGCTCATAAACGGCATGGTGATACCGGTGATTGGCAGAAGACCTATGTTCATGCCGACATTTATAACAAAATGTGAAAATATAAACGCGCCCAATCCCAACCCATAAAGAGTTTCAAAATTGGTACTGCCCTTTTTTGAAATGGCTATTATTTTCCAAAAAATTATTCCGTATAAGCTAAAAATTATGAGCACCCCAACAAACCCCCATTCTTCGCTAAACGCCGCAAAAATAAAGTCGGTCTCATATTCGGGCAAAAATTGCAATTTTGACTGACTGCCAAGCCCTACCCCCTTGCCGAAAATTTCTCCGGAGCCAACTGCAATTGTCGATTGATACGCATTGTATCCGGCGCCAGACAAATCAGCTAGCGGGTTTATGAATGAAACTATTCTTTGTTTTTGGTAATCTTCCAAAACAAAGAACCACAAGCTTAGAGAGACCACAATGCCACTCACAAGCACAAAAGCCAAGTGCTTTTTTGAGACTCCAGAAAACAGGATCATCGCAAACCAAATCGAAAAAATTATTATCGCCGAACCGAAGTCCGGCTGAAGGAACACCAGCATAAATACAAAAAATGCGTAGAAACCGGAAACCACGATGTGCCTGACATTCGCGATCTCAATGTGCCTCCTGCTAAAATATTTGGCCAACAAAAGAATCAATGTTATTTTTGCAAAATCAACCGGCTGAAAGGCAAATGGGCCCAGATCAAACCAGCTTTTGGCTCCTTTAAAAACAGACCCCGCCACAAAAAGAAACAGCAGTAACGCGCAAGAAATGGAAAACAAAATCACTATGTAGCCAGTTTTCCTAAGAAACCTCCAGTCCACCAAGCTGGCTCCGAACAAAACAATTGTCGAAATGAAAAGCCAAATCAGCTGCCTCGTAGAAAAAATATTGTCTTCTCCAAAAGAATTCATTGTTATGATGCCAAACGAAGATACAAAAAAAATGGCCCCGAAAAGCAGCCAGTCAACAGAAGACTTAAGCTTTACAAAAATATTCTTCATTTATAATCAGATTAAATCGCCAAATATTTTATAAGTTATTTCTATCCTAGAAGGAAGCTCTTTGCAAATGGATGTCGAAATTTTTTGGTAAACACTTTGCAGTGTGCTGGTTGACGGGGTTTCAAAAAACCCATCAGGCGATGAGGCCAGAGACTTCAAAAAATTGCCGTGTATTTCTTTGCCCAGACCAATGGTATAAATCATGACCCCCTGCTTCTTGGCAACCTCCGCTTCGGCCAAAGCTACGCTCTCGGCGTAAGCGATCTCTTCCGCTTCATTTTTTGAACCACTTGGGTTTTGAGGTCTGGTAGCCACCCCATCAGTAAGAAGCACCAGCACTTTTTGCGTATCACCTGAAGACTCTTCTGGTTTTTGAATTAAAATATCTGCGGATTTTTCTACGGCATCGGCAATGTTGGTATATTGAGTGCCACCACCCGAGATTGATATACCCCCCACAAGCTCAATAAGACTTTCAAGATTTTGAGTCAAACCGATCAACGGTTCTCCTGAATTTGCAAAGACCACCAGTCCGGCGCTGTCCTTTTCTTTTAGTTCAGAAATAAAATACGTAGCGGCCTTCTTCACGCTTGTTAAAGGTTCTGGCGGGTTGAGCCCAAGAGAAGCCATGGAGCCGGATTTGTCTATAGCCAACACTACACTTGACGGTTTTTCACATGTCCTTACACCAAGATCAAAAGGCCTGGGCCAAGTAAACACGACATTTGTATTTTCGCCTCCACCCAACTCCTCTACAAAAGTTCTCGATGTGGCTATAGCATTATCCGCGCCATCAAAAACTGCAGCCACAAGCTCAATGTTGTAAACAGCATCTATCTCTTCGTTTTTGATGTTGGCTTCGACCCTTGGAGCACTATCGAGTCTCAACAGGGGGCCGTGCGAAATTGTTATATCCGGATCAGTTGTATCAACCTTTTTCCACACTATGTTGCTTCCAAATTCAAAAACTGCGCGCCGAGGAACAACACTCTCGGTTATTTCTATGCCACCTTCAAAAATTCCGACTGTTTTATTTTTGGGTAAAATCGTAGCCCCTTTTCTCACACCTATAACCGCATTTTTTTCATCATAGATGGTAAAAGTATACGGCGCATATGAAGCCACCGCGTCTATGTTTGGATTTTCCACATATATCAAAGCGCTCCAGATGCCCGGGTTGATTTCAAACAAACGCGGGTCCCACCTTACTATTGGCCGTATAGCGCTAGCTTTGCAAACCAATGAACACGACCCACCACAGTCAACACCTGTCTCTCCCCCATTTTGGATCCCATCGGAACAGGTCGGAGTTTTGTACCAAAAATTCCAAAACAAGGCAAAAGACGCCCCCGATAAAACAAAAACAATGAGGGCGAGATAAATATTTTTTCTTCTGGAGGCCCAGTCGTTCATCCCTTTAAGTATAAAGCAAAAAAACGCAAGTAGAAAGTTTAGAGAATTTAAATACTTTGTGTTGGCAGCTACCTACTCTCCCCAAATTGAGTACCATCGGTACTACGGCGCTTAACTTCCGTGTTCGGAATGAGAACGGGTGTACCCACCGCGTCAAACCACCAACACAAAATATTCAAACAAAGCAAGGTCGCATGAGGCAGGATAAAATTACTTGTCCCGTGAATCCGTTAGGATTTTTACGGGATTGGCTTCTGAATTTCCCAACAGGATCGGAAAATTAGTACGCCTCGGCTAAATACGTTACCGTACTTACACCTAGCGCCTATCAACGTGATCATCTCTCACGATCCTTAACGATTCCTAATCTTGGGGTGGGCTTCCCTCTTAGATGCTTTCAGAGGTTATCCTTTCCCGACTTAGCTACCCTGCGGTGCTCTTGGCAGAACAGCAGGTACACCAGAGGTCAGTTCACTCCGGTCCTCTCGTACTAGGAGCAAATCCCCTCAAGAATCAACGCCTGCAGTAGATAGGAGACCAACCTGTCTCACGCTTATGTTGCTCCGATTACTCGGAGGTTCGGACTATGCATTCATCCTTTCGGATGGCTGGTATGTAGTCTCTACAAGCGATTTCTCGCCCTCGGCATTGTCCCATTAGGATTCTACCGAAATACCCAGCTTATCTATTTATGTTTCCATAAAATGCCGCCGTGATTTGATTTAATCTTTCTATCTTTCTTTAACTTCTTATAAAACGAAAAAACTTATAACATAATATTTCTATTCCTCTGAGGATTCAGATTATCCAAAACATAATTGAAAGAAGGAAAGATTTAAAGATTGAATGATTTTTTAGGAATTTTTCAATTTTTAATCTTTTAATTTTCAATTTCATTCTGAACGGTCTGAACCCAGCTCGCGTATCTTTTTAATTGGCGAACAGCCAAACCCTTGGAAGCTTCTCCACCTCCAGGATAAGATGAGCCGACATCGCTGTCGTATTTTCTCCCATTACTGAGAGGATCGGACTATATCTTCATCCTTACTAATCTTTAAAATTGTAAGGAGATTGGCGTGTAGTCTCTACGGGTTCTAAACTCAAATTTTATACTGTAATGATGGAATAATATTTTCTTGAATCAATTCTTTAAAAGTAGGTACACTGGACATTATCATTCTGATTCTCCAGTATTCCTTATCTTTATTTAATTTTGATTCAATCCCAAACAGTTTGAGCTGGTTCATCAATTTTTGTTGATCTTCAATTGTAAACTGTTGGGTATTTAAGTAGTAGTTTGATGTACCACATTTACTCCCATCATCCATGTACCATATTGCGAGAGAGATTGGATCTAATTTGAAATCAGGAATTACCTTTTTTCCGTTTTTGTAAAACAGTTTAAATAATTCTGTAATTTCAGGGTGTTGCCTTGTAAAAAACCTATAGGCAACCCTGTTTCCATTTCCTTTTCGCAATTTTGGAGGAGAAATAACGATACTCTTGAGAATTTCATACTTCCAATCAACATAGTTTTTCATTTTGATTGAATGATTTATTTCAAGAAAAGCATTTTTTCTTCCTTTAAGGATCCGCACGTAACCATCTCCCAAAAGAGAGCCGATTATTACAGATCGTTGAATTTGAGTTAGTCTTCCCACGGTATTGTCCATATTTATAATTATATCATTTACGACATAATGCCTGTATATGGAGTTCACCGTTATAGCCAATTTGTTTTTGTAGAGGATTACTCCTCTAGGCACCCCGATGTTCTCAATGTTTAAATTGAAAGTTAAGGTGCCGAACACTGCCGTCGCTCTGGACGCTTAGGCAGTACCAGCCTGTTATCCCCGGAGTAGCTTTTGTCAGATGAGCTTTCGCCGCGTCTAACGCGTACGATCGGATCACTTAGCTCTGCTTTCGCATCTGCTCGACACTGACGTCTCGCAGTTAAGCCAGCTTGTGCCTATACACTATCGCCATGGTTTCCATTCACGGCTAGCTGACCTTAATAGGCTCCTCCGTTACTCTTTAGGAGGATAGCGCCCCACTAAAACTGCCCGCCAGGCAATGTCCCTCGCGCGTTTTGCGCGCGTGGTTAGAAAATATGTCAATACAGATGGCTATTTCACTGTCGAGTAGATCCGCCCCAAAAGGCGAAACATCAAACCTCTCACCACTATACTACGCAGTAAAAACATATCCTCAATGCCAAGTTGCAGTAAAGCTTCCGGGGTCTTTTCGTCTAACTGCAGGTAACCGGCATCTTCACCGGTATTGTATTTTCACCGAGCGAGTCCCCGAGACAGTTCTCCAGTCGTTACACCATTCGTGCGCGTCGGAACTTACCCGACAAGGTATTTCGCTAGGGTCACCTTAATCTTTATGTCGCCATAAAGCCCGAACTCTATCTTATCTCATTTTTATGAGACTTTGGCGTTTGGTTTCTGAGGATTCTAATTAAATCTTGTTTGGGTTTTTTATGATTCATTCTCTCGGTCATTTCTAAAATTTGAATCAGGCCACTCTTTCTCAGATGTTTGCCTTTATTCATCATCTTCACGACTTGAGAAAAAATCTTAAAGTCTTCGTTTTTACTGGTTTTTAGTTTGTGCTTCTCAAAAAACGGTATTATTATGTTGAGCATTTCTTCTCTCTTTCGGACAACATACCTAAATAGATGTTCTTTATGGTTATCATATCTTTTGTTGATATATAACTCACCAATTCCAAAGAAATTTTTTATGTCAAGCAAAGATTTTTTACTCTTCTCTCCTTGAGTCACAGAAAATTCGTGTGAAATTTGAATACCTAATTTATACCCTCTTCTGATTCGTGTTTTATCCTTTCTGTCGTGTTGCTTTACCACGCCAATAGAAAAACATCCTTCACCATCTACAAATCCAATAATCCAACCTAGTTTAATTAGTCTTTCCTGCTGATTGTCTGCACTAGTAGCATTATTACTTGTCGACATTACTTAATAATATCACAAGTAGCTCTAGATACAACAGAGTTCCCAGCATATAGCCAAATATTTATCAGGACATCTACTTTTTATTCTGCGTAGATAGGCAGCTTTTTTGTGTAATTTAATTCGTTCAACTGTTTATTACGTATCTTTAACAGTCCCAGTCCTTCCAGAACCTTTTACAAAGTTCCAGAACCTTAGGACCGTTATAGTTACGGCCGACATTCACCAGGGCTTACAACAATCACCATATAATATTGCTATCACACAACGTCGTTGTTTGACCTTCTGGCATTGGTCAGGTGTCACCCCCTATACATCCTCTTGCGAGTTCGCAGGGAGCTGTGTTTTTGGTAAACAGTTGCCAGAGATACTTTCGCTGCGCCCAGCACCACTTTGATTTCAAATTTTAAGCGATTCATCTACTCTCTT
>DATDVC010000001.1:0-12941 GCA_036517695.1 Minisyncoccota bacterium | reverse complement strand
TATCGATCCTTTTAGCTCGCGACCGATATAGGAGCTTTGACATTTTTGGCGAGTCGGTTAAAGACCTGCTCAATGGTAGCGTCGTAGTGGAGTATATAGCCCCTGAGCCAGTAACGATAAGTCTCTCCGATACCCAAAAATTTGTATACCACTTCGAAAGAATCGATTTTATCTTCTTTATGATACACATCGATCTCGAAGCACCCGCTTACGTCGCTGAAAACAGTACCAGCTCCTTTAATGAAAACTTTATGGTTTCCAAAGCAGTGGTGCTGCTGTTGACGGTGAACAAATTCGCTCAACTGCACAACAAGAGCACTCGCGTCTCTGAGATAGTAGTCCGAACCAAGACAGCCCAAGCCACCCTGGATAAAATACTCCGCAGCCCTGGGTCGATTTCTGATTTCTTCCCATTGTTCCGGACTGAACGTCACCATAGTGGTAAAACCTCCGCCTCTATTTAACCATATTTGACGTATTTTAGCAAATTGACAGATTTAATATGGTTTGATATGATGAAATTAGAAAATAAAGACAGAAGGAAAACCTCCGGGCATTGGGTCGATAGGAAAATCGGCACAGCGTCCGGAGGGAGGAGAGTCGTTAGCTCTCGCCATGGACTAGTCGGTCCACGGTTTAGCCCCCGCAATTTTTAATAATATGAGAAGAGCGTTGGGACTTGGGTTAACGATCCTCATCCTCAAGTTCCTTCTGTCAGAAGTGTTTGTCGCCGGAGAAAGTTTGCTTGTAAACATGCTGAACACCGCAAATGTGGTTTTTAGCAACGCAAGCAACAGTTTAGAGTCAGGTTTTGACTTAGACTCCGTCGTTCCGCGATAAGCCAAAGCCCCGAGATAAGCGCAGCTTACCTCGGGTTTTGTGTTATAATCTAATTTCAAATTGAAAATGGAGAATATAAAGAAAAAATTTTGGAAATATTTGCCGGAATTTGTTTACGGATCAATTGATGGCACCGTAACCACTTTTGCAATCATAGCTGGAGTGGCCGGCGCGCGTCTCGACCCGTCGATTGTTTTGATCTTGGGATTTTCAAATGTTTTTGCCGACGGCTTCTCTATGGCTTCTTCAAATTACCTATCAGAAGAATCGCACCAAGACCAAACAAAACATGAGGCGCGCCAGCATACCGCCCCGTGGAAGACGGCTCTCGCCACCTTCTTTTCTTTCATCACCGTTGGCTCCGTCCCACTCATCGCTTATGTTGTCAGCTACTTCTCGCCTCAAACAATTCAAAATGAATTTCGCACTGCTTCTATTTTGACCTTTTTTACCTTTTTCATCATCGGGCTCATCCGTGGCAAGGTGGCGCACGCTTCCGGTCTCAAAACAGCGCTTCAAACCTGTATTATCGGCATAATCGCCGCCTCTGTCGCCTATTTCGTCGGCGCTTTGCTCAAAAATATTGCTTAAATTGCCCTTGACAAGGTGGTGTTGTTTGGTTTATAATGTCAAGCGGAGGACAGTATGTTTCCTTTCCTTACCGATCGGGGGATCGCTTTCTCGTCGGAGAGCGTCCCCCCGGACTCGCCCCGCGATCCGGAAGACACCACCGCCTGGGAAGAGGCGGTGAAAGACTTGGAGCAAGAGAAATCTTGACCCCACAACCAAAGGCCGGACATGATGGGAACCCATGTCCGGCCTTTAACTTTTCTAAAAATTTTTTATGATAATATGTAAAAATGGAAAGCCACCCACAAGTCATCGCCCTCTCTTGCTCCCCTTCTCGCGGAAGAAATTCTGACTCCATGCTTGACGCTTTCCTTGAAGGGTTCAGGGAGAAGTCGGATAAATCAGTTGAAAAAATTTACCTTTGTGACGTGCCGATTGAAGATTATTGTTTTGAAAACAGCACCGGACCTCGAGAACACGAAACTGCTTTTAAAGAACTCTGCGAAAAAATACAAAAAACCGAGGCACTTATCATTGCCACTCCAACTTACAACTTTTCCGTGCCGGCCCGCCTTAAAAACTTTATAGATCGGATCAGGTTTTTTGCTTTAGATTTTGAGCATAAAAGCCGCTTGGGCCAACCCGGGGGGAAACTCGTGCACCTAAGAACTTACTTCATCGTCTCCGGCGGCACGCCCCTATGGGCTCAAAAACTGCTTTTCTTCACCTTTCCACCTTTTTGGCTTAGAGGAGTCTTTCTATATTTCGGCTCACACTGCTTGGGCGCGATTTACAGCGGAAATGTGAAAGCTTTTGAAAACCAAAGAGAACTTTCAAAGTGCTTCAAGCGAGGCAAAAAATTTGCCAAAGACATGGAGAAGAGGCGCGAAAATGCTCCGCTCGAAAGGATCTTCTTCAGACCGCCACAGGTGTAAAATAACTCACCCCCTACCCCTCTCTTACAACAAGAGAGGGGAAACCAGACCCAATAACCGATTCAGAGATTATCTTTTTGATCATCCAATAAAATTTAAAATATCTTCCACAACTTCTTCCACTGGTCTGTCTGTATCAATAATCTTGTCTACGAATCCTTCATTTTGCATTTTTTGATGAAATTTGAGATTTTCTTCCATCCATTGAGTTGCATCATCACATCCTTGCTCTGCCATTCGCTTTTTGTTTCTTTCTTCAAGTTTTGCTCTATCTAAAACAAGTTGAATTGTCTTAAATCCTTTTAACTTCAAATCTCTGACTAAATCAGGATTACAATAGCTGGTGATAAATATTAGGTTTTCAGATTTCCTTATTTCCTCCTCCAATTTAGGTCTTAAAGTATTTTCCTTATACTCAATATCATTAGGATATGTGCCATTATTAAGTTTGGTAAATGCTTCATCTTCTTCAATTAAAGGCAGGTCTTTATTCTCTCGTAAAAACCTTACGATTGTGGTTTTACCCGAACATTGAGCACCTAAAATAATGACTTTATAATTTTTCATTTGAACAGTATCCCATGATCACAACTTAACATTTTCTACAATAATTTTCAAAACGTTTCCAGCATCACTCAATACTTCATTATTCCAAAACCTGATCACTTCGTAATCTTTGCCACAAAACCTTTTCTGCCTCGGTTTGGTTTTTTCTTAATTCTTGACGTCGAGATTTTTGGAGTTGATCGTTATACATAGCGTTTGTGTGCTCGGAACCCCTCCCTTGTTGTAAGGGAGGGGCTGGGGTGAGTTATTTTTTGCTGGGGTGAGTTATTTTAAATAAACCAGTGCTCCGTAAAGACCTCCAAAATCGCCAAGCTCTGATTTTTTTATTGGAGGAATCTCGGTAAAAATCTTTAGTATATCTTTCAAATATTCTTCTGTTTTATCAAGCGGGATTGCAGGATCGCCCGTGATCATAGACCCACCCAAGACAACCACATTTGGAGACCATCCGACAATAATATTGTTGAGACCAATGGCAAGAAACCGGGCATGTTCTTCCCAAATTTTTGGGTCAGTTATATCTTTCGGATGCTTGCCGGTTTTCTCTTCAAGGGCCCTGCCGGAAATCAAATCTTCAATATTATCGCCGGAGTCTATATCGATAATTTGCTTCCCCGGCTCAAAACCAACCGCCTTCTCGTCAATCTTTCCGCCCACAATGCGTGCTCCGCCCACTCCGGTCGATACCGTAACATAGGCAACAATCTCAAAACCTCTGCCGGCTCCAAAAACCGCCTCCCCCAAGCCAACCATTGCGGCATCGTTTTCAAGAAAAACTTCCGCTTGTATCAAATTGCCCAAATCAGCTTTAAACCGCCCATAACCCCATCCGGCGACACTCCGGCTCATGCCCCCGACTACCCGCTTGATCTCTCTGCCATTGGCCAATTCTTTTGCGGTTTCTACAAACACCCTCTTTCCCTCCTCATAATCTTTACTAGTCTCGATCACTCTTGGCTCTTCAAAAAAATCGCCGTTTTCAGAATACGCCACCCTAGTTTTTGTGCCTCCGATGTCAAAGAGAATGGAGTTATGAATCATGGATTAAGAATTGATTTCTTATAATTTTCAACTTCCGGCTGATCAAACGGGTTGACACCTAGAAGTTTTGCCAAAGAAAGGGTTACTTCAAACATAAAGCTCATAAATTTGCCCACTTCATACTCATCTATTTGCGACATACTGTAAATAAACAGGGGTAAATTTCTTTGTTTATATTCCGCTGTAATATTTTCAAAAGACTGTTGATTGACGCTTCCGCCAATTTCCTTTTCTGACTTTACAAAAATAGTGAAGCGACTCCCCGGCCTTTCGAGGTAAAGCTCAAGCATGGAGTGCAGATCGGTGGGCCCAATTGACACTGTCGGAGTCAAGGTGGCCAAACTTTCGGCAATGAGCTGTCGCGACCATTTACCCAAATCTTCTAGTTCGGAATTAAAAATAAAAAAGTCCAAAATGTCAGCGCCCTTTTTGTAATTATCAAAAATTTCTTTTGCTAAATTCTCTGCCCTGTCTTTGTCCGCGCTGTCTTTGGCTTTTAGAAAAGAGCTCGTATCCAGGCCGGCAATCTCCAAGATCGCGAGATGTGGCGCGGTAAAAGCGCTGAAACGTCCGCCCACATCGCCCTCCCAGGCTATTTTTTCAATATTTTTTGATTCAGCGAGTTTCCAGAGATGGCCCCCTGGAGTAGACGCTACAAGCACCCTCTCCGTCACCGGCGCGCCAAATTTTTCGGACAGCATGTCAAAAGTTTTGTGATAGGTCTCTAGAGTTTCGACCGTCTCCCCCGATTTGCTTACGACCACAAGCGCAACTTCCGCAATGTCGGCGACCACATCATTTATAAAATGATCTACCTCCGCATACTCTCTTGAGTCCGGCGCTTCCAAAAAAAAGAGTTTTTTTGAAACTTCGGAACGATGGAGAGTAAGAGCGCTCCATACCGCCTTGCTCGCCAAATCCGACCCGCCAATGCCAACCACAAAAACATATTTGGCGTTTTTGAATTTTTCAACTTTGTCCATAGGGGCATTATAACTCACCCCTGCCCTCTCTTACAATTAAGAGAGGAGGAATAAAAAAAGAAGCGCCCGGCCGCATAACAGCGACCGAGCAACTTTCTTCTCACGAGGGAGAGGGATACCTACTAGATGAATGTCGGGGTCTTGAAAAGGCCGTTCCTTTCTCGCCCAGTCGGGACGTGGTTCCGCTTTTCTGCCGGCGGAACCTGTGAACGACCAGGAGTCAGGGGTACTGGCACCACCGACCTCTGTCCGCTCTCTTTCTTCGGTCCTCGCAGATCAACAATGTTTGTCTTTAGTATGGGACCTTTCACCTTCCATGCAGAAGGAAAAGAGTCATTGTTGATCCGGCTTCCTTTGTAAATCATCAATCATCTCCTACTCAATTTTAGCCTCGGGGGAGGCTTACAACTCACCATTTTATACACCCAAAGTTTGGAAAAAGCAAATTTCTGTGGATAAGTGAAGATTTTGTGAATTTTAAAAATGAAAAGGTCCGGCGCCCTCATACGCGCCGGACCAGTTTTGGGAGACCCCTGTCCTGCTTCAAATCAATAATTCTAGCGAGACCTTTTGTGGATCAGTGCAACCAGATGGGATATCCACCTTGGCAAAGAGGGAGATTTCTCCGTTTTCCGTTCTATCACGGATTTTGATTGGGATTTCCATCCCAATCTTGTACCGATCACGTATTGCGGCTCTGACCAAAAACGAATCATCTGTTTCCGGCAACAACACAACAGCGCCCGCCGCGAGACCATGTTTAACTTCGGACCCATACGCTGTTCGTAGCGATTTGGGTTCAGTCGGCTTCAGTTCTGGCAATCCAAAGCCAACTATTCTGCTCCGGATTTCAGCTCTTCTTTTGGACGAACGATGATACACGCATCCCTCCAGATTTGGATTGAGGTACTACCGAAAATAGATACTACTACTCCGTTTTACGAAAGTCAAAAGCTAAAAACTGTGGATATTAGAATTCCTGGAAATTGATCCAAGTCGGGGGAGTAAAGATCGTTGGATCTGGTTCAGTCCAAGGCATGCAGTTGTATTCGATTTTGTCTTTCAACCCGATGAGTTGCGCCTGTTCGCTCTGGGACGCATTATTTACGGCGCTGTTGGTAGCTTTAGACTTATAGCCAACATTGCCAAGAGACGTCCAAGTATAAGCTTCGCCCTCGTTTACAACCAAAAAGCTGTTGAATTCTTTTTCAAAAAGCTCGGTTATGATCCTAAATTCTCCGAAAACATTTTTGCCATCGGTGTGAATGATACCTAGAAGCTCCGATGTCTCGTCCTGCTTTTTAAAATCGCACCGGTAGGGCTCGCCCAAAGACATAATGCTTTGTAACGAATAAGATCCGCTTATTTTGCCTGCCTCGTCAACCACGGGAGCTTCCACCCTGCTTGCATAAACATAAAGTGCAATTCCCCCTCCTATCAAAAGGGCTATCGGGACCCAAGATAATATTTTTTTATTCATGACGCCGATTATACTCTTTTTCCCTTTTTATTCCACTCCGAGACGATCGCTCCTTTTATTTCAGTTTTCCCGGCTTTTCTTATCAATTTTTTGTTTTTTTCGGACACAAACGGAAAGTGCTTCACTCGATCTAAATATTCGGCGATTTCATCAAGATCATCTTCTCTTGCGATCCACTCAAGCCCAAACTTTTTCCAGACATCAAATGGTTTTGAAAAAGAAAGTAGAGTTTTTTCTCCGTCATCCAGAAAATATTCGTGAAAATAAGAGAGTGCTACCTCCCGCGCGTTTTTATAAATAGGATCGCGATAGCGCAAGACAGCATGATTCGTCTTGCTTATGGCTCCCCAAAATCCGTTGATTTCAAAGATGCAGACCACGTGGTCACTGTCTTTCTTTAAATTCTTGACTTTCAAATCCAAAATAAAATTCTTAACTCCATGATAAGAGAGGCAAAGAGAGGCAAAAAAGGCCCCCTCGAAGCAGTGCGCTATTTTAAATTTCAGCATCATCCTCGGGGAGTGGTAAGTTTCCCCTATTTGTTCAAAATTGAATGGCAAGTCATCCAAAAAATCTTGGATTTTAGCCGGAGTAGAAAGTTTCTTGATGATCGCCAACTCCCTGCTATTCAAAATTTTTTGGATTTGATTTTTCATATCAATAACTCACCCCCTAACCCCCTCCCTTACAACAAGGGAGGGGGTGCGACTTATTTATTAAGCGAAATAATTTTATCTAAAATCTTTCTTCTCTCATCCTTACTTATACCTAAAGCCCATTTCCAAGCTCCTTCATAGTCATACCTACCTTTCCTGACGATTATGCAGCGGGGCAATCAACCTGTGTCCAAGTTCATGTATCAAAGTCCCTTTCTTATCTTCAATATTTATTATTTTTTCTCCTTCACTTTTCCAAATATCTTTATATTCCTTGGTCGCAGAATTGAATAATTCGCTCTCCGGTTTAAAAAAGAGGCTGAGCATAATCAAAATTTAGCATTTTCTGCAACAATCTTCAAAACATTTTTAATATCTTTTAAGATTTTCTCATTCCAAAACCTTATGGTGCGTATATCTTTATTTTTTAGAAAGAGCTCTCGTTCCACATCATATTCTCTAGCGTTCTCATGTTGTTTACCATCCAGCTCTATTGCAAGCCTTATTTCTGGACAGAAAAAATCTAGGATATATGGACCTACGCTATACTGTCTTAAAAATTTTAAATTATTTACTTTACGGTTTCTAATTTCTTGCCAAAAGATTTTTTCTGCTTCGGTCTGATTTTTTCTTAGTTCTCTACGTCTATCTTTTTGTAATTGATCATTGTACATAATTTTGTTGCGCGGTTCCCCTCTCTTGTTGTAAGAGAGGGGCTAGGGGTGAGTTATTTTCTTAATTATGATATTCTAGCACTCATGGCAAAAAAGATAATTTTATTTTTTATTTTGGTGGCCATATTGGCTAGCTTTATTGTATTGTCAAAAAAAGAAGAGTCAGTCCAAAATTTTGAAGAGCAAGCTAAATCTGCGGAGGGGGTTGCGGAAAAAGGTTCTGTGCCTTTTTTACCTTCTCAAACCCTCCCACTCTCAAACGACCCTAAAGATGTCGCTTGGTCTGTTTTTGAAAAGTATCTTGAGTACAACAAGACTCGCGACCTTGATGGAATCAGAAGCACCGTTTACAAGCTGGCTCCCATTTGCGAGGACCCAAAGACTCGCATAGAATGCGAATCGCGGATGGCGAGCGCTTACTCTTACGGCAAGGGGCTTGAGAAAGAAAATTTCACAAATGTCTGGAGCGACGAGAGGCAGATGATATTGGCTAGCGATTTTTGGATAGAAGACAGTGATGATATGGATATTATCGGTAGATTCAGAAGCATAATATTTTTTGTAAAAGATTCTTCGGGAAGTTGGAAAGTTTTGAGTTGGAGCCCCACGAAAGGCGGCGCGACTTCCAAAGGAACAGCCAGCGATAGCGAACTTAACGAGCGCATAACCATCTGGAGTGAAGATAAAGACGAAGACGGCATCGCCGATTACAGCGAAGAATGTCTGGATAAGCCAAACGACGAAAATTGCACAAAAACAGACCCGAAGCAAAAAGACAGCGACGGGGATGGCTGGTGGGACGGGGTTGAAGCGTATTTCTAATTTTTATCCTGGTCCTTCCTCAAAGATTTGGCTCGATCTAATTCCGTGAGATGTTTTTTGCGGAGTCGGACATTTTTTGGAGTAATCTCCAGATATTCGTCTTCTGCCATTATCTCCAGACCGCTTTCAATAGTGATCGGCAGGGGCGGAGCGAGATATATTTTGTCATCCGAACCACTAGCCCGCATGTTGGTAAGCTGTTTGCCTTTGGTCGGGTTGACTACGAGTTCGTCTCCTTTGGAAGTGTTGCCGATCACCATCCCCTCGTAAACTTCAGTCGTCGGACCTATATAGAGAGTGCCTCGTGTTTGGAGATTGTCGAGAGCAAAAGCCAAAGTTTTGCCTGTCGCCATCGAGGTCATCGAACCAGTCGGCTTTTTTTGTATTTCACCGGCGTAAGGATTGAAGCCGATCACTCTGCTTGCAAAAATCCCCTCGCCTTTTGTGTCTATGACAAATTGGTTTCGGTAACCCAAAAGCCCACGAGTCGGACCTTCAAAAATTAAGCGCGCGTGACCGCCATGATGCTTTGTGTTCGTCATGACAGCGCCGCGTTTGCCAAGCTTTTCAATCACCACACCCTGCATCTCTTCCGGCACGTCAATAACTACTTCCTCAAATGGTTCTCTTCGCTCACCATCATTTTCCTCTCGGAAAATGACTTGCGGTTGGGAAACTTGGAGTTCAAATCCTTCGCGACGCATATTTTCAAGCAAGATGGCCACATGAAGCTCTCCTCGTCCGTAGACTTTCATGACATCATCGCTAAAATCGACTTTGAGACCGACATTGATCTCCAGCTCTTTTTCTAACCTCTCGCGTATCTGCCTGCCAGTCACAAACTTTCCCTCCCTTCCAGCAAATGGAGAGTTATTGACCAAAAAATTGACGGCGATGGTCGGCTCATCAACATGAATCGAAGGCAAGCTTTCTGTCGAAATATCATCAACCACCGTATCCCCTATGTATATGTTTGGCATACCAGCGATTATCGCTATATCTCCGGCCACAGCTTCTTTTACTTCCTGACGATTAGTGCCTTTGAATAAAAAGATCTTGGTTATTTTCCCTTCTTCGACTGAAGCGTCATTTTTTTTGACAAAAACTTTTTGTCCGTCTTTTAATACTCCGTCGTAAATACGAGCAATCGCCAGCCGGCCCAAAAAATTGTCGTAGCCCAAGTTGAAAGGTTGCGCCTTTAGAGGGCGATCTTCAAGACTTTCAGCCGGAGCGACTTGTTCCAAAACAACATCAAGAAGCGGGTCCATATTTTTGCGTTCGTCTTCCAGATTTTTCATGGCCACCCCATCTTTGCCGATTGCGTAGACCGTAGTGAAATTCAACTGTTCCTCGCTAGCACCCAAATCAAAAAATAATTCAAATATTTCATCGTGAGCTTTTTTGGGATCGGCAGCCGGCTTGTCGATCTTGTTTAAAACCACAATCGGCTTATGCCCTATTTCCAGAGATTTTTTCAAAACGAAACGAGTCTGTGGCATTGGGCCTTCTTGAGCATCTACCACAAGCAAAACCGAATCTATGGATCGCAATATTCTCTCAACTTCAGAACCAAAGTCGGCGTGTCCGGGAGTATCGACAATGTTTATTTTGGTTCCCTTGTATACTACGCTTGCATTTTTGGAATAAATGGTAATGCCGCGCTCTTTTTCGAGCGCGTTTGAATCCATAGAAAAACCTTCTTCTCCAAAACCAGTCTGCTTAAGAATCGCGTCCGTTAAAGTGGTTTTACCATGGTCAACGTGGGCTATGATCGCAATGTTCCGAATTTCCATACAAAATAAAATCCCTCATGGGGCTTAAGACAATACCATTATACCACACGATAATATCAAAGCAATCGTCGAAACTAGCTTTATATATTTCAAAACAACGCCAATCTCTTCTATCCCAAAATCTTTTTTGTCCCCGCCGACAAATGGGATATCGATGATTTTTCCGTCTACCACACACGGACCGCCCAGAGCTATATCTCGCGCTCCGGCAAAAGCCGTGATCGGGATACCGCCGTTTGGAGAAGGGCCTTTTTGGCCATCCCTCATCCAAGCTCTCCATGCTCCGCGAGGACTATCGCCCAATAAAAAAGCGCTTGCAACTATCAAAAGTCCGGTGATTCGCGACGGTATAAAATTTAATAAATCATCAAACCGAGCCGAAGCCCCGCCAAAATCAGTGTATTTTTGGTTTCTATAGCCCACCATCGAATCAAGGGTGTTTAGGACTTTGTAGACAAGCATCAGCAAAGGTCCACCGAGAACGAAGTAAAACATAGGCGCGATGATGCCGTCTGAAATATTTTCTGTGGCAGTTTCAATGGTCGCTCTGATAATTTCGCGCTCGCTCGCATCAGATAGATCTCGGCTCACCATCCCTTGCGCTATTTTTCTGGCCTGCTCCGACTCTCCATTATCTAAAAATTTTTTAACTTTTGAAACTTCTCCGATCAAAGAACCAAAAGCCAAAAGCGAGTAGGTCAGGTAGATCCAGAATAAAAATTCAAGCGCCGGAGAAATGGAGTAGAAAAGACGAGCCAAGACAATCGCGACGATGGGCCAAAAAAATATTTGTATTAGCAAAAAAAATGCTCCGGCTATTTTTAGTTTGTTTTTGAAAATCCGACGGAGCGTCTTTTCGAGAGCAGAAGCCAGCGCTCCGACGGCTTGGACCGGATGATAAAGCCAAGCCGGATCTTTGAAAATAAGGTCAAGCAAAAAAGCGACCGCCAAAATCAAGATTTGTGTATCCATCGACTCCATGATAAATTACTCTACAGCAACTGGTTTAGGAAGTGAATGGGGCGCAATTCCCCGACTGTCGCGCAACGGTATAGTCCGGTCCTTCCAAATCTTAAACGGCTCGCGTAAAGCCACTCTCGCATTCAAAAGAGCGTGGTATTGAGACCACGTTCTTTAAACAAACAAGGAGGTTTTGTGTTTGAAGTTACCACAGACGAAGAGTTGACTCACGTAATCTATTTTAGAGAATCAATGTTTGCCACATCTTCCGCCATCTTTAACGGAGGATGCAAGAAACAAATACGGTGGGTAATCAACCACACGTTGTTACCAAATAACTATGTGGACGTAAAAAAAATGCCAAGTTACTGCAAAAGACTGGCTAAAGATTATGGCTGTGATCCAAAAAAAACAGTTGTTCTTTTGACGGCGGTTCCACAAAAATATGGAGCTTGGTCCCAAAAAAAGAAGTGTCGTATTACAGCTGGTATCAGCAATGGTGTCCCTCTTTTCTCAAAAAACAAAGGGAACGGGATGGAGGTAATGCGTTATCCGGGCACAATCAATACAGTCTATATCATGGTCCATAAAATACCCGAGCCCGCCCTAATTGAAGCTTATGGGATGGTTAAGGTGTATTTAGCGAACACCCTTGGGGACTGGTGCAAAAAACATAACAAAAAAGTCATCGCCGGCACACCCACAGATGTCACCCTAGTCCTATCTCCAAAAACTGGCAAGCCAAAAGAATTTGCCGGGCTTCAAACGTTGATAGAAGAAACGATCGCCATTGAAACAAGAGACGCGCTGTTGTCAGCGCTGTCAAACAAATACCCCATATGCAAAAGTTTACGCGCCAACCCGGCATGAGAACCCCTCATGCCGGCCTTTTTTAAATAAATTTTTTAGAAACAGCCAGCCCATGAAATAAGTTCATAAGCTGGCTCACACGGGCAATTTTCCTCGATGAAGAATCTTAGACAACTTGTCTATAGACTTCCGATGGATCATACATACTCCAGGTTCAGAAATACCCACAAGTTCACCAATCTCTCTCATAGTTTTTCCCTCCCAGTAGTACAGACGAAGTATTTTTTGATGCCTTGGGGGGATAGAGCCCATCACAATCTTCAGCGCTCTCGACAGATCGACCGCTCTTATATAAGCCGCCTCAATATTACCCCCATAATCAACTGCATCGATCACGCATCGCTTTGTTGATCCATTTTCTGTCGGAGTCAGAGAGATCAGCACCGTCTTTCTGCCATAACGCCTGTATCCATCGGTTTTTTTCAAATAATCTTTGATCGCACCCACCACGTGTGGCCGCAAAAAAGCCCGTAGCTCACCCATGGCCGGATCGTACCGATAGAGATGCTTCAACATCCTCAGTCGCGCCTCTTGCAAAAGGTCTTCCGAAAGAACAGAGGGTGGTAGATGATGTGTTCTGAGGTAAATTTCAGTTTGTTGTCTGCAAACCTCCATCGCCTCTTCCATATATGGTTGCATATAAATCTCCTTCTCAACTTTTAAACACGCCTAGGAGAGAGGATACTCCACACTGGCAAATAATACAATACGTAAATTATTTTGAATGTTTGTACGCTTTATATGGCTGGC